>NZ_JQJT01000035.1:0-74945 GCF_000745665.1 Burkholderia sp. WP42
CCGGGCTTGATGTTGACTTCGATGACATCGACGCCGCTGAAATCGCCGATATCTGGAACTTTGACTTCGATGAGACTCATGTACGTCCCCTTCTTGTTGGCTACGGAGAGAGGGAATGGAAACTCGCGCGACGAACCGGCCACGGCCTGACAAGAGAACGCGAACCTGGGCAGAACCACCTTTGCTGTCCGCCCAAGGACGCGCCTTTCTTTTGGTTACTTTTCTTTGGAAGACAAAGAAAAGTGACCGCCGCCCCGCGCAGGGGCGACGCTAGCAGACCGTATGCAAAACAGGTTCAACGACAGTACGGGGCGCACCGACAAAAACGAAAAACGCACGCCCCCGCGAGCCCCTCTTCTCATCAAAGAACGATGCGACGGAAATCCCCAAGCAACGCGCCAAGATAAGCATTGAACCGCGCGGCTTCAGCGCCATCGATCACGCGATGATCGAACGCCAGGGAAAGCGGCAACGTCAACCGCGGCACGAACTGCTTGCCGTCCCACACCGGCTTCATCTGCCCGCGCGACAACCCGAGGATCGCCACTTCCGGCGCGTTGATGATCGGCGTGAAGTGCGTGCCGCCGATCCCGCCGAGCGACGAGATCGAGAAGCAGCCGCCCTGCATCTGGTCGGGCTTGAGCTTGCCGTCGCGCGCGGCCTTCGACAGCTCGGCCATTTCCTTCGCGATGTCGACGAGGCCCTTCTTGTCCGCATCGCGGATCACCGGCACGACGAGACCGTTGGGCGTGTCGGCCGCGAACCCGATGTGGTAGTACTGCTTGAACACCAGGTTGTCGCCGTCGAGGCTCGCGTTGAAGGTCGGGAATTTCTTCAGCGCGGCCACCACCGCCTTGATCACGAACGCGAGCATCGTGAACTTCACGCCCGCCTTCTCGTGCTCCTTGTTCAGCTGCACGCGCAGCGCTTCGAGCTCGGTGATGTCCGCTTCGTCGTTGTTCGTGACGTGCGGGATCATCACCCAGTTGCGATGCAGGTTCGCGCCCGAGATCTTCTTGATGCGCGACAGCGGCTTCGCCTCGAACGGGCCGAACTTCGCGAAGTCGACCTTCGGCCACGGCAGCAGATTCAGCTCGCCGCCGCCTGCCGGCGCGGCAGCCGCGCCCGGCGCCGCGCGCTGGCCTGACATCACGCCCTTCACGAAGCCCGTGATGTCGTCCTTGGTGATGCGCCCCTTCGGGCCGCTGCCCGGCACGCGCGCGACGTCGACGCCGAGCTCGCGCGCGAACTTGCGCACCGACGGCGACGCGTGGCTGGCGCGGTATTCGCCCGACGGGGCGGCCGCCGGCGCAGCAGCGGCCGGTGCCGATGCTGCCGGTGCGGGCGCAGGCGCCGCAGCCGGTGCCGGTACAGCGGCGGCCGGAGCCGGCGCGCTCGCCGGCGCAGCGGCCGGTGCAGCCGCACCTGCCGCTTCGAGCAGCACGATCAGCGTGCCTTCCGACACCGCATCGCCGACCTTGACCTTGATGTCCTTCACGACGCCGGCGGCCGGGCTCGGCACGTCCATCGTCGCCTTGTCCGACTCGAGCGTGACGAGCGACTGCTCTTTCTCGACGGTGTCGCCGATCTTCACGCCGATCTCGATCACCGGGACGTCCTTGTAGTCGCCGATGTCGGGCACCTTCACTTCGAGCGTACCGCCCGACGCAGCCGGCGCAGCAGCCGGTGCTGCGGCAGCGGGCGCAGCAGCCGGCGCCGGCGCGGCGGCCGCTGCCGCGGCGCCGTTCGCCTGCGCGGCCGCGCCGCCTTCGAGAAGGATGATCAGCGTGCCTTCCGACACGGCGTCGCCGACCTTGACCTTCACTTCCTTGACCGTGCCGGCTGCCGGGCTCGGCACGTCCATCGTCGCCTTGTCCGACTCGAGCGTGACGAGCGACTGCTCGGGCTCGACCGTGTCGCCCACCTTGACGAGCACCTCGATGACGGGCACGTCCTTGTAATCGCCGATATCCGGCACCTTCACTTCGATCGCTTGACTCATCTTTTTGTGTCTCCATGGCCGCGCGCGCCCCTCCCGGAAGCGGCGCGCGGCGTCACACGACGCGTGTGCGTTAAACGGTCATCGGGTTGGGCTTCGACGGATCGAGGTTGTACTTGGCGATCGCGTCCGCGACCACCTTGCGCTCGATCGTGCCTTCGTCGGCGAGCGCGTTCAGCGCTGCGACGGCGACCCAGTAACGGTCGACTTCGAAGAAGTGACGCAGCTTCGCGCGGGTGTCCGAACGACCGAAGCCGTCGGTGCCCAGCACGACGAAGCGGCGATCGATCTGGCCGCGGATCTGGTCGACCAGCGCGCGCACGTAGTCGGTCGACGCGATGACCGGACCTTGCGTGTCCTTCAGGCACTTCTGCACGTGCGACAGGCGACGCTCCTCGGTCGGATGGAGCAGGTTCCAGCGCTCGACGTCGTGACCTTCACGCGCGAGTTCGGTGAAGCTCGGCACGCTCCACAGATCGGCCGCGACGCCCCAGTCGTTCTTCAGCAGATCGGCGGCGGCGATCACTTCGTTGAAGATCGTGCCCGCGCCGAGCAGCTGCACGCGCGGCGCCTTCTTGTCGGCCTCGGCCTTGCGGAACGCGTACATGCCCTTGATGATGTCGGCCGCCACGTGCTCGCCCTGCGGAATCGCCGGGTGCTCGTAGTTCTCGTTCATCACCGTGACGTAGTAGTACACGTCTTCCTGTTCCTGCACCATGCGGCGCAGGCCGTCCTGGATGATCACCGCGAGTTCGTAGCCGAACGTCGGGTCGTAGCTCACGCAGTTCGGCACCGATGCGGCCCACAGCAGCGAGTGGCCGTCTTCGTGCTGCAGCCCTTCGCCGTTCAGCGTCGTGCGCCCGGCCGTGCCGCCGAGCAGGAAGCCGCGCGAGCGCATGTCGCCAGCCGCCCAGGCCAGATCGCCGATCCGCTGGAAGCCGAACATCGAATAGAAGATGTAGAACGGCACCATGATCTCGCCGTGCGTCGAATACGACGTCGCCGCCGCGATCCAGTCGCACATGCCGCCCGCTTCGTTGATGCCTTCCTGCAGGATCTGGCCGGTCTTCGATTCCTTGTAGAACATCAGCTGGTCGGAATCTTCCGGCACGTACTTCTGGCCGTCCTGGTTCCAGATGCCGATCTGGCGGAACAGCCCTTCCATGCCGAACGTACGCGACTCGTCCGGGACGATCGGCACGACGCGCTTGCCGAGCGCCTTGTCCTTCAGCAGGATGTTCAGGATCCGCACGAACGCCATCGTCGTCGAGATCTCGCGGCCCTCGCCCGTGCCTTTGAGCAGCGGCTCGAACGCGTCGAGCGCCGGCACCGGCAGCGACGTCGCCTTCTGGCGGCGGTGCGGCAGATAGCCGCCGAGCTCCATGCGCTTCTGGCGCATGTATTCGAGTTCCTTCGAGCCTTCCTCGAACTTGATGTACGGCACGTCGGCGATCTGCTCGTCGGTGATCGGCAGGCGGAACTGATCGCGGAACTTCTTCAGTTGCTCGACCGGCAGCTTCTTCTGCTGGTGCGTGATGTTCATCGCCTGGCCCGACTCGCCCATCCCGTAGCCCTTGATGGTCTTCGCGAGGATGACGGTCGGCGCGCCCTGCGAGTTGCTCGCCTCGTGGAACGCCGCGTAGATCTTGTGCGGATCGTGACCGCCGCGGTTCAGCGCCCAGATGTCGTCGTCCGACCAGTCGGCGACGAGCGCCTTCAGCTCGGGCGTGTTGAAGAAGTGCTCGCGCACGTAGGCGCCCGACTCCGACTTGTACGTCTGGTATTCGCCGTCGACCGCTTCCATCATGCGGCGCATCAGCGCGCCCGTCTTGTCGCGCGCGAACAGCGCATCCCAGCGGCTGCCCCAGATCACCTTGATCACGTTCCAGCCGGCGCCGCGGAACTCCGATTCGAGCTCCTGGATGATCTTGCCGTTGCCACGCACCGGGCCGTCGAGGCGCTGCAGGTTGCAGTTGATCACGAACACGAGGTTGTCGAGCTTTTCGCGGCTCGCCATGCCGATTGCGCCGAGCGATTCCGGCTCGTCCGTCTCGCCGTCGCCGAGGAACGCCCAGACCTTGCGGCCGGCCGTCTGCGCGATGCCGCGCGATTCCAGGTACTTCATGAAGCGCGCCTGGTAGATCGCCATGATCGGGCCGAGGCCCATCGACACCGTCGGGAACTGCCAGAAGTCGGGCATCAGCCACGGGTGCGGGTACGACGAGATGCCGTTGCCGTCGACTTCCTGACGGAAGTTGTCGAGCTGTTCTTCCGACAGGCGGCCGAGCAGGAACGCGCGCGAGTATACGCCGGGCGACGAGTGGCCCTGGACGAACACGAGATCGCCGCCGTGCTGGTCGGACGCCGCGTGCCAGAAGTGGTTGTAGCCGACGTCATAGAGGGTCGCGGCCGATGCAAACGACGCGATGTGGCCGCCGACGTTCGTGTCCTTGCCTGCGCGCAGCACCATCGCCAGCGCGTTCCAGCGCGTGTACGAACGGATGCGGTGCTCGATGTCCTGGTCGCCCGGAATCTTCGCCTGGGCTTCGACCGGAATCGTGTTGATGTACGGGGTGTTCGCGGAGAACGGCAGGTGTTCGCCGTGCATGCGCGCGAATTCGATCTGCTTTTCGATCAGGTAGTGCGCGCGGCCGGTGCCCACGGAGGAGATCACGCCGTCGAGCGACTCGAGCCATTCAACGGTTTCTTGCGGATCGTCGTCACGCTCGGCGGCGACGTATTTCATCACTTCGTTCGGTACAGCGGACATTCTCGTCTCCTGGGTCCTGGAATGTGAGGATCGCTCTCGTGCAGACGACGCGTCGCGGCCGGCTGCGGGCAAGCTCGACGGATTGTAATGAGCGCCTACGGCCGCGCGCAACAAAATTTTCGAATTGTGAGATCTTTTCTCGTAATGCGGAATATTGTTGCGGCGCACCCATGCGTCGGGCCTCGGCGGCACGCGCGGCGCGCACAAATTCGTTTCCGCTCAACATATCCGGTATGGGTTTTCCATGTATTGCGCTGCGCTACAATCCTGCCATGTTGACCGATCGGCTTTTCGCACGCTCGGCGCGACCGTCGGGCCCGCCGGCGGAGTCGCAGCCGTCCCGCTGGCACCACGGACCGTGGTGGTCGAACTCCTATCTGCTGACGCCGCTGCTGTCGATCCTCGTGTTCCTCGTGGTGATGAGCCTGATTTTATGGAGCCTCAATCGCCGCGAACAGCAGCAGCAGGAAGACACGCTGTTCCGTAACGTTGCGTGGGCGCAGCAGCAGATCCGCCTGTCGATGACGGGCGCGCAGGAGCAGTTGCAGGCGCTGTCGCGCGATCTCGCATCCGGCCGCCTCGACCAGAACGCCTTCCAGATGGCCGTCGCGGACGTGATGCAGACCCATCCGGAAATCCTCTATCTGAACTGGTACACGGCGCCCGGCGTGCAGCGCTGGCCGACCGTGCATCCGCCGCTGCTCGGCCAGCGGCTCGCGAAGCCCGGCGACGCGCAGATGGAAGACGCCGTGCGCGGCGCCTACGACGAGGCGCGCAGCACGCGCCGCCAGGCCTATTCGCCGCTGATCTACGACGACTTCGGCAACGGCTTCATCACGCTGCAGACGCCCGTGATGCGCGGCGATCGCGAATACCTCGGCTCGATCGCCGCGGTGTTCTCGGTCGAAGGGATCCTGAAGCACGACATCCCGCAGGAGCTGTCGTCGAAGTACAAGATCTCGATCACCGACTCGAACAATCGCGAGCTGTCGTCGACGTCGACGCGCCCGCGCCTGCCGCGCGACTCCCACTACGACCTGCCGCTCGACCCGCCCGGCCAGGGGCTGACCGTGCGCGTGTACGCGTTCCCGCAGCTGACGAACCTCACCAACAACACGCTCGTGTGGCTCGTGGCCGGCCTGTCGTGCTTCGTGCTGTGGAGCCTCTGGAGCCTGTGGAAGCACACGCGGCAGCGCTTCGAGGCGCAGCAGGCGCTGTACGCGGAAGCGTTCTTCCGCCGCGCGATGGAGAACTCGGTGCTGATCGGCATGCGCGTGCTCGACATGCACGGCCGCATCACCCACGTGAACCCGGCGTTCTGCCGGATGACCGGCTGGGATGAAAGCGACCTGGTCGGCAAGGTCGCGCCGTTCCCGTACTGGCCGCGCGACGCCTACCCGGAAATGCAGCGCCAGCTCGACATGACGCTGCGCGGCAAGGCGCCGAGCTCGGGCTTCGAGCTGCGCGTGCGGCGCAAGAATGGCACGCTGTTCCATGCGCGCCTGTACGTGTCGCCGCTGATCGACAGCTCGGGCCGGCAGACCGGCTGGATGTCGTCGATGACCGACATCACCGAGCCGAAGCGCGCACGCGAGGAGCTCGCGGCCGCGCACGAACGCTTCACGACGGTGCTCGAAAGCCTCGACGCCGCCGTGTCGGTGCTGGCCGCCGACGAGGCCGAGCTGCTGTTCGCGAACCGCTACTACCGCCACCTGTTCGGCATTCGCCCGGACGGCCATCTCGAGCTGTCGGGCGGCGGCTTCGATCGCGCGCAGGCATCGTCCGACTCGATCGACATGGTCGACGCCTTCGCCGGCCTGCCGGCCGCCGCGCTGACCAACAGCACGGCCGACGCGCAGGAGGTCTACGTCGAGAGCATCCAGAAGTGGTTCGAGGTGCGCCGCCAATACATCCAGTGGGTCGACGGCCACCTCGCGCAGATGCAGATCGCGACCGACATCACGACCCGCAAGAAGGCGCAGGAACTCGCGCACCAGCAGGAAGAGAAACTGCAGTTCACGAGCCGATTGATGACGATGGGCGAAATGGCGTCGTCGATTGCTCACGAATTGAATCAGCCGCTCGCCGCGATCAACAACTATTGCTCGGGCACGCTCGCGCTCGTGAAGAGCGGCCGCAGCACGCCCGAGACGCTGCAGCCGGCGCTCGAGAAGACCGCGCAGCAGGCATTGCGCGCGGGGATGATCGTCAAGCGGATTCGCGAATTCGTGAAGCGCAGCGAGCCGAAGCGCCAGCCGGCGCGCGTCGCGGACATCGTCGCCGATGCGGTCGGGCTCGCCGAAATCGAGGCCAGGAAGCGCAGGATCCGGATCGTCACGGAAATCCTCGCAAGAATGCCTATTATTTATGTCGACCCCGTGCTGATCGAGCAGGTGCTCGTGAACCTGATGAAGAACGCGGCCGAGGCGATGGCCGACGTGAAGCCGGCGTCGGCGGACGGCGTGATTCGCGTCGTCGCCGACATCGACGCGGGCTTCGTCGACATCCGCGTGATCGATCAGGGCCCGGGCGTCGACGAAGCGACCGCCGAGCGCCTGTTCGAACCGTTTTACAGCACCAAGTCCGACGGCATGGGCATGGGGCTGAACATCTGCCGTTCGATCATCGAATCGCATCGGGGGCGTCTGTGGGTGGTCAACAATGTCGAACCGGACGGCCGCATTTCCGGCGCGACATTCCACTGCAGCCTGCCCATTGGGGAACCCGCTGATCTCGCCCAAGGGGGGCGCGAGTCATCGGCATCACATACCGTCACGGGAGAACTATGAATAGCCCTGTTACCACCACTCAGGAAACCGTCTTCGTCGTCGACGACGACGAGGCCGTACGGGACTCGTTGCGCTGGCTGCTGGAGGCGAACGGCTATCGCGTGCAGTGCTTCTCGAGCGCCGAGCAGTTCCTCGATGCATACCAGCCGGCGCAGCAGGCCGGCCAGATCGCATGCCTGATCCTCGACGTGCGGATGTCGGGCATGAGCGGCCTCGAGTTGCAGGAACGCCTGATCGCCGACAACGCCGCGCTGCCGATCATTTTCGTCACCGGTCACGGCGACGTACCGATGGCCGTCTCGACGATGAAAAAGGGTGCGATGGACTTTATCGAGAAACCGTTCGACGAAGCCGAGCTGCGCAAGCTCGTCGAGCGGATGCTCGACAAGGCCCGAAGCGAAAGCAAGAGCGTGCAGGAACAGCGTGCCGCGAGCGAGCGCCTGTCGAAGCTGACGGCGCGTGAGCAGCAGGTGCTCGAGCGGATCATCGCCGGCCGCCTGAACAAGCAGATCGCCGACGATCTCGGCATCAGCATCAAGACGGTCGAAGCGCACCGCGCGAACATCATGGAGAAGCTCAACGTCAACACCGTGGCCGATCTGCTGCGCCTCGCGCTGTCGAAAAAGCAGGCCTGACGTTGCGCACGGCCGTCGGGCGCCCGCCCGGCCGCCTCGCCGTTCCCTCGCGCCGCGCGATGCGCCCCACTCGCGCGGCACGGCCGGGCGCCTCCTCCCGGGGCGCCGGCCCCGCCATCATGACGCTTTCCTTGTATTCACTGTCGGACGACGGCAGGCGAACGGTATAATTGCGTGCTTTGCTGCGGCGCTTCGCGCGCCGCACGACCGCATTCCAACTTCCCGGCAGGACCACCACCATGACAGCCCTCCTCATCGACGGCAACGCCCTCTCGAAGACCTTGCGCGCGCAGGCCGCCGAACGCGCCGCCGCCCTGACCGCACGCGGCCACCAGCCCGGTCTCGCGGTGATCCTCGTCGGCGCGAACCCGGCGAGCGAAGTCTACGTGCGCAACAAGATCAAGGCGTGCGAGGACAACGGCTTCTTCTCGCTGAAGGATGCCTACCCGGACACGCTGTCGGAGGCCGACCTGCTCGCGCGCATCGACGAGCTGAACCGCGACCCGAAGATCCACGGGATCCTCGTGCAGCTGCCGCTGCCCGCGCATATCGACAGCCACAAGGTGATCGAGGCGATTGCGCCGGAGAAGGACGTCGACGGCTTTCACGTCGCGAACGCCGGCGCGCTGATGACCGGCAAGCCGCTGTTCCGCCCGTGCACGCCGTATGGCGTGATGAAGATGTTCGAGGCGCACGACATCCCGCTGCAAGGCGCGAACGCGGTCGTGATCGGCCGCTCGAACATCGTCGGCAAACCGATGGCGATGCTGCTGCTCGAAGCCGGCGCAACGGTGACGATCTGCCACAGCAAGACGCGTGACCTCGCCGCGCACACGCGGCAGGCCGACATCGTCGTCGCCGCGGTCGGCAAGCGCAACATCCTGACGGCCGACATGGTCAAGCCGGGCGCGACGGTGATCGACGTCGGCATGAACCGCGACGACGCAGGCAAGCTGTGCGGCGACGTCGACTTCGCCGGCGTGAAGGACGTGGCCGGCCACATCACGCCGGTGCCGGGCGGCGTCGGCCCGATGACCATCACGATGCTGCTGATCAACACGATCGAAGCCGCGGAGCGCACAGCCGCAGCCTGAGCGCCGCGCGCTCGCGCCCGCCCCTTCTGCCGACGCGCATTCGCGCGCCGGCATCTCCCCGGCCGCGGCCATGCCCGCGGCCGTGTCAGCACCGCGCCGCCGCGCCCGCACCGCCGGCGCTCGTCGCGTGTCGTCACAATCCGACCCCGCGCCGCCGCCCGCACGCAATCGCATCGTTAGAAACTAACGATTGGAAACCGCGCCGTGCGCCCCAATAATGTCGGTATCGGGCGCCGCCGCAGCGCGCCCCACCCTTTTCACTCCGGTTCATCCGGCAACAGACAGGGAGTCTTAATGTCCGCCAGCGCCAATACCAATCCGCTCCTCGATTTCTCCGGCCTGCCCCGTTTCGGCGAGATCCGCCCGGAACACGTGACGCCCGCCCTCGACGTATTGCTGGCCGCCGCCAACCGCGCGGTCGACACCGCCAGCGCAAGCGAGACGCCGGCGACCTGGGCTGCGATCGTCGAGACGGTCGAGCAGGCGACGGAGCCGCTCGGGCGCGCGTGGGGCGTCGTCGGCCACCTGAACGCGGTCGCCGATACGCCCGAACTGCGCGCCGCGTACGGCGAAAATCTGCCGCGCGTGACCGAGTTCTGGTCGAGCGTCGGCCAGAACCTCGCGCTGTACGAAAAGTACAAGGCGATCGCGGCGGGCGCCGAATACGCGACGCTGTCCGCCGAACGCAAGAAGATCCTCGATAACGCGCTGCGCGATTTCCGCCTGTCGGGCGCCGAGCTGCCCGAAGACCAGAAGCCGCGCTTCGCGGAACTGCAGGAGCAGCAGGCAGCGCTGTCGAAGGCGTTCTCCGATCACGTGCTAGACGCGACCAACGCGTATGCGTATTTCGCGCAGGACGAAGCCGAACTGGCCGGGCTGCCGGGCGACGCGATCGAGGCGGCCCGCGAAGCCGCGCAGAAGGACGGCAAGGAAGGCTGGAAATTCACGCTGCACTTCCCGTCGTACTTCCCGGTGCTGCAATACGCCGAGAACCGCGCGATGCGCGAAACGATGTACCGCGCCTATGCGACGCGCGCGTCGGAACTCGGGCCGCAGTACGGCGGCGGCAAGGCCGAGTGGGACAACACGGCGATCGTCGCCGACGAGCTGAAGCTGCGCCGCGAAGAAGCGCAGATGCTCGGCTACCGCAACTTCGCCGAAGTGTCGCTCGCGCCGAAGATGGCCGAATCGCCGCAGCAGGTGATCACCTTCCTCGAGGATCTCGCAACGCGTGCGCGCCCGCACGCGGAGAAGGACTGGGACGAATTGCGCGCGTTCGCCGCGAAGGAGCTCGGGTTCACCGAGCTCGCGCCGTGGGACGTCGCGTTCGCGGCCGAGCGCCTGCGCCAGCAGCGCTACGCGTTCTCGGAGAACGAAGTCAAACAGTACTTCCCGGAACCGGCAGTGCTGAAGGGCCTTTTCACCGTCACCGAAACGCTGTTCGGCGTACGGATCAAGCCGGACGATGCGCCGGTCTGGCACAAGGACGTGCGCTTCTTCCGCGTGGAGAACCGCGACGGCTCGCTCGTCGCGCAGTTCTATCTCGACCTGTACGCACGCGAAGGCAAGCGCGGCGGCGCGTGGATGGATGACGCGCGTGCGCGCGCGAAGCGCGACGGCGCCGTGCAGACGCCGGTCGCGTACCTCACCTGCAACTTCTCGGCGCCCGTCGGCGGCAAGCCCGCGTGCTTCACGCACGACGAAGTGATCACGCTGTTCCACGAGTTCGGCCACGGGCTGCATCACATGCTCACGCGCGTCGACGAGCTGGGCGTGTCGGGCATCAACGGCGTCGAATGGGACGCGGTCGAGCTGCCGTCGCAGTTCATGGAGAACTTCTGCTGGGAATGGGACGTGCTGTCGTCGATGTCGTCGCACGTGGAAACCGGCGCCGCGCTGCCGCGCGAGCTGTTCGACAAGATGATCGCCGCGAAGAACTTCCAGAGCGGGCTCGGCACACTGCGGCAGATCGTGTTCTCGATGTTCGACATGCTGCTGCACGTCGACTTCGACCCGGCCGGCGCGACCGGCGTGAACGCCTTCGCGCGCGAGATCAACGAGCGCTACCACGTGATCCCGCAGGCGGCCTTCTCGCGCTGGCCGAACACGTTCAGCCACATCTTCGCGGGCGGCTATGCGGCCGGCTATTACAGCTACAAGTGGGCCGAGGTGCTGTCGGCCGACGCGTATGCGGCGTTCGAGGAAGCAGCGGCCGAAAGCGGCAGCGTGCTCGACGCGACGACCGGCACGCGCTATCGCCGCGAGATCCTCGAAGTGGGCGGCAGCCGTCCGGCGATGGATTCGTTCAAGGCGTTCCGCGGCCGCGAGCCGGAAATCGACGCGCTGCTGCGTCACAACGGTATGGCAGCGCCCGCGCAGTGATCGCGCGTTGCCGGGCGGTTCGCCCGGTGGCTTCGGCAGGCACCGCTTCGGCGGTGCTTTTTTCATTGTGCGGGCGGTGGACCGGATGGCTCGGCGGCCGGGTTTGAACCGCTGATCGGGGCGTCGGTTCGGGCGTTCGTTGAATGGTCCGCTGGGTCCTTGGTGGACTCCGCAGTTGAGCCCTCGGCCGGATCCTCGATTGACGCGCCGGCTGCGTTCTCGGTCGGCTCCTCAGTTGACTCCTCGGCTGGGTCCTCGTTCGACTCCTCGGTCAACTCCTCAGCTGCCGCATCGGCGCCCCCCTCAACCGACTCATCCACTGCATCGCCGAACAGCGAGAACTGCCCATGGCGCTCGGCCGTGTTCTCGTCGATGCGCACGCCGACGCCTAATAACCGCACGGCCTGCGCGCGCCGCTGCAGCCCCTTCGCGAGCAACGCGACGGCCGTCTGCGCATTCGTCGCGTCGGCCACGCATTCGACCGTGGTGCGCTGGAAATCGGCGAAGCGGATCTTCACGTACAGCTTGCGGATCGATCGCGCGGCGCCCGCGCGCGCGATACGCGCATCGAGCTGCTCGACGAGACGACGGATTTCCTGCGCGCATTGCTCGAGCGTCGTCAGGTCGGTCACATAGGTCGTCTCGACGCTGACCGACTTGCGCTCCTGATCGGCCTGCACCGGCCGCTCGTCGATGCCCCGCGCGAGCTGGTACAAACGCCGGCCGAACGCGCCGAACTCGCGATGCAGATCGATCAGCGACCAGTCGCGCAATTGCGCGCAGGTCTGGATGCCGAGCCGGTCGAGGCGCGTGGCCGTCACCTGCCCGACGCCGTGCAGCTTGCGCACCGGCAGCGCCGCGACGAACGCATCGACCTCGTGCGGGCGCACGACGAACAGCCCGTCGGGCTTGTTCCAGTCGGACGCGATCTTCGCGATGAACTTGTTCGGCGCGACGCCCGCCGACACCGTCACGCCGACCGTCTCGTACACGCGCTGACGGATCTCCCGCGCAATCAGCGTCGCGCTGCCGTGGCACAGCTCGGAGCCGCTGACGTCGAGATACGCCTCGTCGAGCGACAGCGGCTCGACGTCGCGCGTGTAGTCGCGATAGATCGCCATGATCTGCCGCGACGCCGCGCGGTACTTGTCCATCGCGGACGGCAGGATCAGCAGGTCTGGGCACTTGCGCATCGCGAGCGCCGACGACATCGCCGAATGCACGCCGTAGCGCCGCGCCTCGTAGTTGCAGGTCGCGATCACGCCGCGCTGATCGGGCCGGCCGCCGACGGCGAGCGGCCGATTGCGCAGCGACGGATCGTCGCGCATCTCCACCGATGCGTAAAAGCAGTCGCAATCGCAATGGATGATCTTGCGCACGCGCGGCGGCGCGTCGCCAGGCGGCGGCAGGTGCGAATCGGCAGGCTCGGGAGTGGTCGGCTTCACGGTGCCGATACTGTACAAAAACACAGTGACCGTTTCAACTGCCGCGTGCTGCCACGTACCGGCGAATACGGACAGTCCGACGCGGCGCCGACCCAGCTCGGCCAGCGGCGCCGTACCGGTCGGCTGCGCACGGATCGTACCGCCGCGCGCGCCGGTCGGCCCCTATACTCGTGCGCCACGACAGATGAAACGCAAAGGTGACGAATGAAGACGATCGGCCTGATCGGCGGGATGAGCTGGGAATCGTCGGCGGAGTACTACCGGATGATCAATCGCTATTCGAAGGCATTGCACGGCGGCCATCACAACGCCAAGAGCGTGCTGGTCACGGTGAACTTCGCGGAGATCGAGGCGCTGCAGCGCGCGCAAGACTGGCGCGCGCTCGGCGAACGGATGGCCGACGCCGCACGCCGGCTCGAAGCGGCCGGCGCCGACCTGATCGTGCTGGCGACCAACACGATGCATCGCGTGCACGACGCGATCGAAGCGGCGGTGACGCTGCCGTTCCTGCACATCGCGGACCCGACCGGCAACGCACTGCGCGCCGCGGGCGTCGAGCGCGTCGCGCTGCTCGGCACGCGCTACACGATGGAGCTGCCGTTCTATGCGCAGCGGCTGCGCGACCGGTTCGGCCTCGACGTGCTGGTGCCGGACGAACCGGCGCGCGCCGACGTGCACCGGATCATCTACGACGAGCTGTGTCACGGCCGGATCGACGCGCATTCGCGCGCGACCTATGTCGCGATCATCGACGAACTCGCGCGACGCGGCGCGCAGGCGGTCATACTGGGCTGTACGGAAATCACGCTGCTGATCGGCGACGCAGACTCGCCGCTGCCGGTGTTCGACACGACCACGCTGCATGCGAAGGCGGCGGTCGAGTGGGCGGTAGGCTGAAAACAAAAAACCCGGCACGGGGCCGGGTTCCTGTCGACGAAGCGCGCATCGGTCAGTTGCGCTGCACATCGTCTGGTGTGCTTGGTTGCGGGGGTAGGATTTGAACCTACGACCTTCGGGTTATGAGCCCGACGAGCTGCCAGACTGCTCCACCCCGCGTCAGAGAAATAAATTATAGGGTGAGGAAGCACTTACGTCAACACTTTTGTCACAATTTATTGGCTTGGCGCCAATATCGCGAGGCTCGCGACGTGCACGGGATGCGCTGCCGATCGCGTGTTGCACGCGTTCGCGCGCCGCGCTCGCGGTAAGATGGCGGCCTTCGAATCCATGCCGCCCGCCTTCCCGTTCATGAAAATCGCCACCTGGAACGTCAACTCGCTCAACGTCCGCAAACAGCATGTGCTCGACTGGCTCGCGCAAAGCGGCGCCGACGTGCTGTGCCTGCAGGAGCTGAAGCTGCCGGACGAAAAATATCCGCGCGCCGATCTCGAGGCCGTCGGTTACCGCAGCTGGTTCACGGGCCAGAAGACGTATAACGGCGTCGCGATCCTCGTGCGCGACACGCTGGCCGTCGACGAATCGGACGTCGTGCGCAACATTCCCGGCTTCGACGATCCGCAGCAGCGCGTGGTCGCCGTGACGGTCGAGGGCGTGCGCATCGTGTCCGCGTATTTCCCGAACGGCCAGGCCCCGGACTCCGACAAGTTTCTCTACAAGATGCAGTGGCTCGACGCGCTGCATGCGTGGCTCGGCGCCGAGCTGCAGCGCTATCCGAAGCTCGCGCTGCTCGGCGACTACAACATCGCGCCGGAAGATCGCGACGTGCACGACCCCGCGAAATGGGAAGGCCAGAACCTGGTGTCGCCGCAGGAGCGCGCGCACTTCGCGAAGCTGCTCGAGCTCGGCTTCGTCGACGCGTTCCGGCGCTTCGAGCAGCCCGAGAAGACCTTCACGTGGTGGGACTACCGGATGTTCGCGTTTCGCCGCAACGCCGGGCTGCGCATCGACCACATTCTCCTGTCGCCGGCGCTCGCGGCCACCTGCACGTCGTGCGAAGTCGACCGCGTGCCGCGCACGTGGGAGCAGCCGTCCGATCACACGCCGGTCGTCGCGGTCGTCGGCTGAGGCCGCTGGCCTGCCGCCCCGCCCATTCGCTCAGCCGCGCGCGGGCGCCGGCCCCAGATGCGCCCACAGGAAGCCGAATTCCGCCGCATCGGATTCGGCCCGCTCCAGATCGTCGGCGCTGCCGTGGCCGCCGTCGGTGTTCTCCCAGTACCACACGCGCTCGTGCCCGAGCGCGTGCATGCGCGCCGCCATCTTGCGGGCATGCGCCGGATGCACGCGGTCGTCGCGCGTCGACGTCGTCAGCAGCAGCGGCGGATAGACGACGCCGTCGCGCACGCGGTGATACGGCGAATAGGCGGCCAGCGCCGCGCCCTCGCGCGGATCGTCCGGGTCGCCGTACTCGTCGAGCCAGGCGGCGCCCGCATGCAGTTTCGGATAACGCCGCATGTCGAGCAGCGGCACGCGGCACAGCACCGCGCCGAACAGTTCGGGACGCTGCACCATGCACGCGCCCACCAACAGGCCGCCGTTGCTGCCGCCTTCGATGCCGAGCTGCGCCGCGGTCGTCACGCCGGTGCGGACCAGGTCCTCGGCTACCGCGATGAAATCGTCGAACGAACGCTGCCGATGTTCGCGCTGCGCATCGACGTGCCAGCGCGGCCCGAATTCGCCGCCGCCGCGGATGTGCGCGAACACCGCGACGCCGCCGCGCTCGAGCCACGCGATGCCGAGTGCGTCGCTGTAGCCCGGCAGGTTCGGAATCGCGAAGCCGCCATAGCCTGACAACAGACACGGCCGCGCGACGCGCGTGCCGCCATCGCCGCCATCATCACGGTTGGCTGCCTCGACGGCATCGCGCGGCCCGATCAACGTGTACGGCACGATCGTGCCGTCGCGCGAGCGCGCATTCGCGCGCCGCACGACGAGGCCTGCCGCATCGAAGCGCACCGGCGGCCGGTCGAGCAGCACGCGGCGCGCTTGCGCATCGGCCGCGCGATCGGCGAGATCGGCCAGCCAGCATTCGGGTGGATCGAGATAGGTGTCGACGTCCACGTACACGTCGTCGTTCAGCGTCGACTCGACCGGCTCGACGTCGATCTGCGCATCGCGCGGCCAGTCGAACGCATGCGCGTCCCACGTCCATTCGCCGCCTTCGCTGCCCTCGCCCTTGCGCGGCGTCCACAGCATCGTGCGGTTGTGCACGTCGTCGAGCCAGCTCGCGATCAGCATCGTGCGCGTGTGGGTCCACGTGCACGCCGACGTCGATGCTTGCGGCGCGAACAGCGTCGTGAATTCGCGCGAGCCGGCGAGAAACGCGTGCTCGCGAATCGCGAGCAGCGAGCCGCCCGCATGCCGTACGCCGCCGCAGTCCCAGTCGAGCCGCGGCTCCAGCACCAGCCAGCCTTCCCAGAAGCCGACCTCGACGTGCGTCGGCACGTCGTAGCGCGCCCATTCGCCCGCCTCGGTGAGCCGGTACGCATGCGCGTCGAAGAAGTCCACGCTGCGCCATGCGACATGGCGGCCGTCGATCGGATCGAACCATGCGCCCGCGCTGATGTCGTCCGGTTCGCCGCGAAACACGATGGGTGCATCGGCGAGCGGCGTGCCGCGCACCCAGCGGCGCGCATCGTACGGATAGCCGGCAGCGGTCGCATGCGCTTCGCCGCGATCCCAGCTCACGTAGACGGTGTCGCGATCGATCCAGCCGACCGTGTGATGCCCCGGCTCGTCGATCGTGAAGCCGCCGTCGACGAAGCGGCGCTGCACCAGATCGAATTCGCGCACGACGACCGCGTCCGCGCCGCCCGGCGACAGCGACACGAGTGCGCGGTCACCGTCCGGATAGAGGATCGCGTCCTGCTCGAACACCCACGATTCGCCCTCTTGCGCGCCGAGCGCGTCGACGTCGAGGAGCGTTTCCCAGTCGGGCCGGCCGGCGCGCCAGTCGTCCCAGCGCGCGCGGCGCCACAGCCCCTTCGGGTGCTGATCGTCCTGCCACAGGTCGTACGCCCATTCGCGCCAGCGGGTCGGAATCACCGGCCGCTCGCGCGGCAGGTAGGCCTGCGCGAGCCGCGCGGTCAGCGTGCGGTAGCCGTCGTCGTCACGCAGCGCAGCACGCGTGCGCGCGTTCTGCTCGTCGACCCACGTGCGGGCGCGCTTGCTGTCGAGCGCTTCGAGAAATCGGAAAGGATCGGCCCCGGCGGGCCAGCGGAAGGAATCGGACATGACGGGCGTGCGCGTGACGGCAAACCGCGATTATGTCCGATCGCGGCATGCGCGGCGCGCGCATGCCGCGACGACGGCTTACGGCTCCAGATGCAGTTCCTGGATCTTGCGCGTGATCGTGTTGCGGCCGATGCCGAGCCGCTCGGCCGCCTCGACCTTGCGGCCGCGCGTGAAGTCGAGCGCCTCGCGGATCACGGCAGCCTCGAAGCGGCGTGCGAGTTCGTCCATCACGTCGGCGGAATTTTCGCGCAGCAGTCGCGCGACTTCGGTGCGCAGCCCGCTCTCCCACATCGGATAGCCGGCCGGCGCGCCGTTCGATGCGGCCGCAACGGGTGCGCTCGCGAGCGTCGCCGCGCCGACCGACGGCTGAACGCGCGACACGTCGCCACCGCCGAGGGCAGCGGGCGCGTCCGCGCCGTCGACGGCTGCCGTCACCGGCGCGCCGCTCGGCACGAGATCGGGCGGCAAGTCCTTGATCTCGACCGTCTGCGCGGGCGCCATCACCGTCAGCCAGTTCGCGAGGTTCTCGAGTTGCCGCACGTTGCCCGGAAACGGCAGCGACGTCAGATACGCGAGCGCTTCGTCGGACACGCGCTTCGGCTCGACGCCGAGATCGCGCGCGCTCTTCTGCAGGAAGTGGCGCGTGAGCAGCGGAATGTCTTCGCTGCGTTCGCGCAGCGGCGGCAGGCGCAGGCGGATCACGTTGAGCCGGTGGTAAAGGTCCTCGCGGAACAGCCCCTGCCGCACGCGCGATTCGAGGTTCTGGTGCGTCGCGGCGATCACGCGCACGTTCGCGCGCAGCGGGTTGTGGCCGCCGACCCGATAGAACTGGCCGTCCGACAGCACGCGCAGCAGGCGCGTCTGCAGGTCGAACGGCATGTCGCCGATTTCGTCGAGGAACAGCGTGCCGTTCTCGGCCTGCTCGAAGCGGCCCTGGCGGGTCGTCTGCGCGCCGGTGAACGCGCCGCGCTCATGGCCGAACAGTTCGGATTCCAGCAGATCCTTCGGGATCGCGGCGGTGTTCAGCGCGATGAACGGGCCGTTCGCGCGCGGGCTGTGACGGTGCAGCGCCCGGGCGACGAGCTCCTTGCCGGTGCCCGACTCGCCGGTGATCAGCACCGTCGCGGCCGAATGCGACAGCCGGCCGATCGCGCGGAACATGTCCTGCATCGCCGGTGCCTGCCCGAGCATCTCGGGCGCCTCGGCCACGCGTTCGTCCTGCGGTGCGCCGCCGCGCAGGCTTTCCTCCACCGCGCGGCGGATCAGTTCGACCGCCTTGTCGACGTCGAACGGCTTCGCGAGATATTCGAACGCGCCGCCCTGGAACGCGGCCACGGCGCTGTCGAGATCGGAGAACGCCGTCATGATGATGACGGGCAAGCCGGGCAGACGCTCGTGCATCGCCTGCAGCAACTCGAGGCCCGAGCCGCCCGGCATCCGGATGTCGGATACGAGCACCTGCGGCGACTCGTGATCGAGCGCGGCCAGCGCATCGCGCACGTTCGCGAAGCTGCGCGTCGCGAAGCTGTCGCGGGCGAGCGCCTTTTCGAGCACCCAGCGAATCGATTGATCGTCGTCTACTATCCAGATCGGCTTCATAGGTCGGTCAGATATTGGTGAATCCGGTGAATCGCCATGCCGCCGCTCAGTGATCGAGCGGCAACAGGATCTGAAATTCGGTACGTCCGGGCCGGCTCTCGACCTCGATCATCCCGTCGTGCTGCTGCACGAAGGTTTGCGCGAGCGTGAGGCCGAGCCCGCTGCCGTCGTCGCGCCCGGACACGAGCGGGTAGAAGATGCGGTCGCGAATCTCCTCCGGAATGCCGGGGCCGTTGTCGACCACGTGCAAGTCCAGTGCCAGCCGGTACAGGCGCTTCGCGATCGTCACCTTGCGCGCGATGCGCGTGCGCAATTCGATTCTCGCGTCGCCCTGCGCGATGCGTTCGCGCAGCGCCTGCGCCGCATTGCGCACGATGTTCAGCAGCGCCTGGATCAACTGCTCCTTGTCGCCGCGCAGGTCCGGCACGCTCACGTCGTAGTCGCGCTCGATCGTGAGGCCGCGCGGAAACTCCGCGAGCATCACCGCGCGCACGCGTTCGCATACTTCATGAATGTTCACGTCGCCGACGATGTGCGGATGCCGATGCGGCTCCAGCAACCGGTCGACGAGCGTCTGCAGGCGGTCGGACTCCTTGATGATCACCTGCGTGTATTCGCGCAACTCGCCGCGCTCGCGCTCGCCCAGCTCGAATTCGAGCAGCTGCGCGGCGCCGCGAATGCCGCCGAGCGGATTCTTGATCTCGTGCGCGAGATTGCGGATCAGCTGCTTGTTGACCGCGGTCAGGTCGTGGATGCGCTCCTCGCGATCGGTGCGCGACTGGCGTTCGTTCTCGAACAGCTCGACGAGCACGAAATCGGGCGCGGTCTCGAGGAAGCCGACGATCGCATGCACGTGCAACGCCTCGTGGCCGGGCCGATCGAGCACGGTGTCGAGATGCGTCGCGTGAAAGCGCTCCTCGCCGATCGCGGTGATCGTCGACGCGAGCTCGTTCGCGTTCGGGAAGATCTCGCCCCACGGCCGCTGCGCGAGCTGCCGGCGCGAGATGTCGAGCATCGCCTCCGCGGACGGGTTCGCGAACGCGACCCGCAGCGTCTTGCGGTCGAGCACGAGCACGACCGTCGGCAGCGCTTCGAGCCCGGCAAGCAGCCCGGAGCGCGCGAGCCGCTCGTCTTCCGTCAGTCGCTCGGGCTGCCCCGTCTTCGCCTTGATCAGATTCTTCAGAGCCATCGTGCGTATCGTCGCGCCCCACCGGGGCCGTGAATGAGGAATTTCGGAACAAAAAAGGGACGGCTGGACGCCGTCCCCTTTCAGACTCCGCCGCTCCCGCCGCACACTGCGCGACGGGAACGAAGCGGCGTGACGGCGCTGACTGGAAGCGCCATCGCCACTTACAGCGAGTAGTACATCTCGAACTCGATCGGATGCGTCGTCATGCGGAACTTCGCCAGCTCCTGCTCCTTCAGCGCGAGGTACGCATCGATCATGCCGTCGGTGAACACGCCACCGCGCGTCAGGAACTCGCGATCCTTGTCGAGTGCTTCCAGCGCCTGGTCGAGGCCTGCGCAGACGGTCGGGATCTTTGCATCCTCTTCCGGCGGCAGGTCGTACAGGTTCTTGTCGGCTGCTTCGCCCGGATGGATCTTGTTCTGCACGCCGTCGAGGCCCGCCATCATCAGCGCGGTGAAGCACAGGTACGGGTTGGCCATCGGGTCCGGGAAGCGCGTTTCGATGCGGCGACCCTTCGGGTTCGACACGTGCGGAATGCGGATCGATGCCGAACGGTTGCGCGCCGAGTAGGCGAGCTTCACCGGTGCTTCGAAGTGCGGCACGAGACGCTTGTACGAGTTCGTCGTCGGGTTCGTGATCGCGTTCAGTGCACGGGCGTGCTTGATGATGCCGCCGATGTAGAACAGCGCGAATTCCGACAGGCCGGCGTAGCCGTTGCCCGCGAACAGGTTCTGGCCGTCCTTCCAGATCGACTGGTGAACGTGCATGCCCGAACCGTTGTCGCCGACGACCGGCTTCGGCATGAACGTCGCCGTCTTGCCGTACGAGTGCGCGACGTTATGGATGATGTACTTCGACCATTGCGTCCAGTCGGCGCGTTGCACGAGCGTCGAGAACTTCGTGCCGATTTCGTTCTGGCCCTGGCCCGCGACTTCGTGGTGGTGCACTTCGACCGGAATGCCGAGCTGTTCAAGCAGCAGGCACATTTCCGAACGCATGTCCTGGAACGTGTCGACCGGCGCGACCGGGAAGTAGCCGCCCTTCGTGCCCGGACGGTGGCCGGTGTTGCCGCCTTCGAATTCCTTGCCTGCCGACCACGGTGCTTCTTCGGAGTTGATCTTCACGAAGCAGCCCGACATGTCCGTGTTCCACTGGACCGAGTCGAAAATGAAGAATTCCGGCTCCGGACCGAAGTACGCGGTGTCGCCGAGGCCCGTGCTCTTCAGGTACGCTTCGCCGCGCTTCGCGAGCGAGCGCGGATCGCGCTCGTAGCCCTTGCCGTCGGCCGGCTCGACCACGTCGCAGGTCATCACGAGGGTCGACTCTTCGTAGAACGGGTCGATGAACGCCGCGGTCGGATCCGGCATGAGCAGCATGTCCGACGCCTCGATGCCCTTCCAGCCGGCGATCGACGAACCGTCGAAGGCATGGCCGCTTTCGAACTTGTCTTCGTCAAACGCCGAAACCGGCACCGACACGTGCTGCTCCTTGCCGCGCGTATCCGTGAAGCGGAAATCGACGAACTTGACGTCCTCGTCCTTCACGAGCTGCATGACGTCGGCGACGGTTTTACTCATAACCTCTTCTCCTGATTGAACAATTCCGGCGGACTGGGAACCGCCTCGTTTATCGAGCTGCCCGGAGTCTGGCTTTGGCGCAGCGCGCCCCGGGTCGACCGAATTCTATATAGCAGCTTCCGTGCCAATCATCGCAAATCCGACGCGAATCGTGCCGGCCCGCGCCGCAGCGGGGCCGCGCTGCGCGATTCCGGGGCCACGGGACGCACCGGCATTCGCGCTTTGGCACCTCTATGGTGCAACGAGCGTGTGACAGCATTTTGCGAGCGCCGATTCGGTGCATGCACGCCATTCTGCACTTTTTTGGTGAACCCGTGCGCGGTGCATGCGGCCGGCCAGCGTACCGACGTCCGCGCGGCACCGGCGCGCTAGAATGTTCGTTTGACCGATACGGAGACCTCCTGCCATGAGTACGCTCGACCAGCTTTACGCGAAGGCCGATCAACGCCGCGCCGAGAGCGCGCTCGACTATGCGGGCGCCCTGCTGCCCGTCGAGGCGTTCGAACTGCTGCAGCTCGACCCGTCCGCCCGCCTCGTCGACGTGCGCACGCGCGCCGAGCTCGACTGGATTGGCCGCCCGCTCGTCGGCGACGGCCAGTATCTGCACATCGAGTGGACGCGCTATCCCGGCGGCGTGCCGAACACGGAATTCGTCGAGCAGCTGAAGGCGGCCGTGTCGCCCGATACGCCGGTGCTGTTCCTGTGCCGCAGCGCTGCACGCTCGAAGCTCGCGGCAGTCGCGTCCAGGCAGGCCGGCTTCACGAAGGCTTTCGATCTGCTCGAAGGGTTCGAGGGCGGCAAGGATGCCGAAGGCCATCGCAAGACGGTCGACGGCTGGTGCTTCCGGAAACTGCCGTGGATCGGCGCCTGAACGCGCATCCGTTCCCGCACGCCCGACTGCGACATCGTCAAGCCGGGCGATGACACCCCGATGACGGGCCGCGTTGCGCGGCCCGCTTCTTTTGCACGGCCCGTTCAGCGGGCCAGGTAGTTGTGCGCGCCGAGAGAATCGTGCGCGATCTACGCGACGCTCACGCCCGCGGCGCATCGGGCTCGACGACGTCGCCGCCGAGCAGATGCACGCCTTCGCGCAGCTTCACGAACGCGGCCGCGACCGCTTCAGGCTCGCCCTTCACGCCGAGGTCGATGTGCCGGCGCGCATAGATGCCGCCGCGCTCGGCGTCGCCGACGCTCGGCAGGCTGAACACGCGCACGCCGGGGAAGTCGCGTTCGATCCGCTCCATCAGCGGCGTCAGCGTCGACTCGGGCAGCTCGAACACGTACAGCGAGCGCTCCGCGTGCGGCGTCGCATGGTGCAGATGCGCGTACTTCGTGTCCAGCACCCATTCGATCATCGGCCACGCCATCACCGGGAAGCCCGGCACGAAATGCAGATCGCCGACGGAGAAGCCGGGAATCCGGTTGTAGCCGTTCGGGATGATCGTCGCGCCGACCGGGAACACGCCCATGTTGAAACGGTGCTGGTTCTCCGGCGAATCGAAGTCGACCGGCGCGCTTGCGTCGGGCTGCGTCTCGCGGATGCGCTCGGCGATCAGCGCGCGCGCTTCCTGGTGCAACTCGAGCGGCACGCCGAGCGCGGCGGCCGCACACTGGCGCGTGTGGTCGTCCGGTGTCGCGCCGATGCCGCCCGTCGAGAACACGATGTCGCCGGATGCGATCGCGCGGGCGAGCGTC
The DNA here is from genome assembly GCF_000745665.1 of Burkholderia sp. WP42. Taxonomy (NCBI): domain Bacteria; kingdom Pseudomonadati; phylum Pseudomonadota; class Betaproteobacteria; order Burkholderiales; family Burkholderiaceae; genus Burkholderia; species Burkholderia sp. WP42. The sequence continues at coordinate 23,366 of NZ_JQJT01000035.1, forward strand.
GCGGTGATCCGCGCGGGATCGTCGCCGACGTATTCGGCCCAGTCGAGCGCGAGCCCGCGCGCGCCGAGCAGCTCGATGACCTTCGCCAGATGCTTGTCCTGCCGGCGGCCGGAAAGGATTTCGTCGCCGATGATGATGATGCCGATGCTCATGCCTGCCCCATGTCGATTGCGGTGGCGCGCGAACTCGCGCGCAGGTCGTCCAGCGCGCGCAGGCAATAGTGCCCGAACCACAGCGCCGAGAAAACGAGAATGAAAGCGTAAACCCAGATCATGGCCGCCGCGACGAACGGAAACAGCACCATCATCCAGACCGACGACACCCACACGAAAGTCGGCACGGTGCCGAGCAGGCCGGTCGCGACGCCGATGCCGATCAGCGGCCAGCGGTGGCGCCGCACGAGCTCGCGGCGCTCGTCGCGGCTCGCGTGCAGCGCGAGCGCGTCGTAGGTCATCACGCGATAGGTGAGCCAGCCCCAGATCACCGGCGGCAGCAGCGCGAAGAACGGCGGAATCAGCCACAGCGGGATCGTCACGACGAGCAGCACGACGCCGACCAGCGCCGCGCCGAGCGAATTGGCCACGCTGCCGAAGAAGGTGCCGCCGCGCTTCGCGTCGAGCGCGGCGAACTGCCGGCTCGCCAGATGCTTGATCACGACCGGCATCGAGATCGTCGCGATCAGCAGCAGCACGGTCAGCACGATCAACGGGATCGCGAGCGACACGACGATGAACGGCGCGACGACCGCATGCAGCTGCGACATCCCCAACGCATCGAACGCGCGGTACAGCGCGGCGGTCAGCACGAAGCCGTCGAGCGCGCCGCGCGCGGCGTCGATCAGCGTCTGCCACGAGAACCACAGCACGACGCCCCAGAACAGCGCCGACACGACGAACGGCATCAGCGTGAGCCACAGCATGCGCGGATGCAGCGCGCTCGCGAACGCGCGGAGGAAGGAGCGCAGCAGATCGTTCATGCGGACCCTGTATCGACGATGAAAAACGGGGAAAGGATAAACCACGCGGCCCGCATGCGCCAAAGCACATGCGGGCCGCGCAGGCTACCGCTCGACGGGAAACGACGCGTCAGGCCGAGGCCGCACCGCGCTTCGCCGGCACGAGCCGGCGGAAGATCCGCACGAACGCGAGGCCGTGCTGCGCCCAGAAGCCGTCGCCGTAGGACACGCCCTCCATCTGCTCGCGGATGCCGGTCGGCTCGACCGTGCGGTTCCACGACGCGGTGCCGAACATCATGTCCCACCACGGGAACAGCACGCCGAAGTTGCAGCCGTACTTGGTGCCTTCGTGACCGTAGCCGACCGCATGATGACGCCGGTGGAACGTCGGGCTCACGATCAGGCGCTCGCCGAGCCAGCCGAGGCGCAGCCGCACGTTCGCATGCTGGATGCTCTGGATGAAGTTCGTGAACGCGGTCAGCACGACGAACTGCGACGGCGTCACGCCGATCACGAGCGCGATCGTCGCGAAGAAGCACGACTGGATCACGTTGTCGAGCAGGTGGTTGCGGTCATCGCACCACAGCGACATCTGCCGCTGGCTGTGATGCACGGCGTGCAGCTCCCACCAGATCCCGAACTTGTGCTCCCAGCGGTGATACCAGTAGCCGGCGAAATCGAGCACCACGAGGTAGATCGCGAACGCGACGATCGGCTGCGACGTCACGCCCGGCCACAAATAGTCGAGATTGACGTTCGACACGCCGTGCAGCCGCAACCAGCCCTGCAAACGGTCGAACAGCGGCTGCAGCGCGAAGAAGAAGAACAGCGAATAGATGCCGAGCTTCGCGATCGCCGTGTAGATCACGTCGACCCGCACCGCGCGGCGGTTGGTCCAGCGTTCGACCGGCAGCAGCGCCTCGAGCGGGCGCAGCACCACGAACATCAGGACCATCTGCAGCGCGCCGACGATCACCCAGTACAGCGCGTCGTAGGTGCCCTCGTCGTAGCCCATCAGGTTGAACTTGAACAGCAGCGGCTGCACGACGTCGATGTACAGCCAGGTCTGGATGTCCGACACGAACGCATCGATCAGGTGCAGCATCGTTCGTCTCCGCTCGTCACGCGCCGTTCGCCGCCTTCCAGGGCGCGCGGTCGTAGAAGTAGATACCGTGCGGCGATCGGCCGACGGAAATCGTCTGCACCAGCTTGCGCGACGCGAGATCGATGATCCCGACCTTCTTCGCGAAGCGGAACGTCACCCACAGCGTCTTCCGGTCGGCGGACAGCTCCATGTCGTCCGGCCCCGGCAGCAGGCCAGTGATGTCGCCGACGTTGGTGAGCGTGTTTTCGTCGATGATGCTGATCGTGTTGGCGACGCGGTTGGTGATCGCGACGTGCGTGCCGTCGGCGAGCGAACGGAAGTTGTGCGCGCCGTTGCCGGTGACGATCTGCTTGACGATCTTCTGGTTGCGCCAGTCGACCACCGCGACGTAATCCGAGCCGGTCATCCCGACCAGCAGGTATTTGTCGTCCGGCGTGAGCCACAGGCCGGCCGGCACCTTGCCGACCTTCATCCGCCACTTGAGCGTCTGCGTCGCCAGATCGACCGCCGCGATCTCGCCGGACACCTGCAGCGACACGAGCACCGTTTTGCTGTCCTTCGTGAACGCGAGGTGGCTCGGCATCACCGCGAGCGGCAGGCGCTTCGCGAGATGCACGTCGTGGCCGTCGTACGTATAGATGTCCAGGCGATCGAGGCGCAGCCCGGTCGACACGAACCACTTGCGATCGGGCGAGAAGCCGAGCTGGTAAGGATCTTCGATGCCTTCGACGGTGCGCTGCAGCTTGCCCGTTTTCGGATCGACGAACATCAGGCTGTTCGAGACCGAATTCGCGACGATCAGCGACGAATTGTCGGGCGTCGCCATCAGGTGATGCGGCTCCTTGCCGGTCGGCATGGTCGCCACGACTTGACGGGTCTGCTGATCGATCAGGGAAAGCGTCGCCTCGGCCGAGTTGAGGATGATCACGTTATTCGCGTGTGCGGCGGGCGCCAGCACGGCGGCGGCCAGCGCGAGCGTGCGGCCGAAGGAGAGGAAAGTGCGCATGAAGACTCACGTCGTGGAACTACTGTCATTGTAAAACGCCCGACCGGCCCGCCCGGTTGACCGCGGACAGCATTGCGCCATTTCGACGCACGCCGCGACGACCGGCCGTAGCCGCTCGCCGTGACGTGCATCCGGCCGCGGCGGCGCTAGCGCTGCATCGACTCCCACACCTTGTGCAGACGCTTGACAGAGACAGGCATCGGCGTGCGCAGTTCCTGCGCGAACAGCGAAATGCGCAGTTCCTCGAGCAGCCAGCGGAATTCCGCGAGCCGCGGATCGACGACGCCGCCGCGCTGCGACACCGCGCGCTGGTACTGCTGGACGAGCGGCTGCAGCTCGGCGAACTGCTTCGCGTCGCGCGCCGGGTCCGCCTTCAGCTTGTCGATCCGCAGCGCGATGCCCTTCAGATAGCGCGGAAAGTGCGCAAGCTGCACGTAAGGCGTGTCGATCACGAAGCGCTTGCCGACCAGCGCCGCGAGCTGCTGCTGCAGATCGGCGTGCGCTTGCGCGAACGGCTTCGCCTGCGCGAGCTTCTTCGCGAGCCCCGCGTATTCGGCGAGGATCTGCGCGACGAGCCGCGCGATCTCCTGCGCGAGCAGGTTCAGGCGGCTGCGGCCCTCGTCGCGGCGCGCGTGGAAGCTCGCGTCGTCGTCGGGCAGCGGCTCCTGCAGGCACGCGCGGTCGAGCGCCGTGTCGATCAGCTGATCGCGCAGTTCGTCCTGCGTACCGAGCGACATGTACTGCATCGCCATCTCGCGCAGCCCCGGCAGGTTCTTCTCGAGGAACTTGATCGGCTCCTTCAGCTGCAGCGCGAACAGCCGCCGCAAGCCCGCACGATGGATGCGCGCGGCTTCCTCGGGCGAGTCGAACACCTCGACGTCGCAATGCGTGCCGCGATCGACGAGCGCCGGATAGCCGTACAGCGTCTGGCCGCGCCGGCGGATCTCCAGCAGCTCGGGAAGCTTGCCGAAATTCCACGTCGTCAGGTTCTCGTACAGCGCGGTCGCGCCGGCTTCCGCGGGCGCCGCCGTGTGCGGCGCCGCGCCCCTGGCCGGCTTGCCGCCCTTCGCCAGCGCGCCTGGTGCACCCGCTCCGCCCGGCGCCGATGCGCCGGCCGGGGCGTCGCCGGCCGCATCGCCGCTCGCCGCGATCGACGACGCGGCCGCGATCTTCTGGAACTGCTGCTGCGCCTGCGCGCCGAGCTCCTGGCGCAGCTGCGCGAGATTGCGGCCCATCGCGAGCTGGCGCCCGTGCTCGTCGATCACCTTGAAGTTCATGAACAGGTGCGCGGGCAACGTCTCGAGCTTGAAGTCGGCCGTCTTCATCGCGACCTGCGTTTCGCCGCGCACGTCGGCGATCAGCGCGTCGACGAGGCCGCCCGCGCCGAAGCGCTCGCGACCCATGCGCTCGACGAAGCCGGCCGCGTACTCGGGCAGCGGCACGCAGTGCCGGCGCAGCTTCTGCGGCAGCGACTTCAGCAGCAGCTGCACCTTCTCCTTCAGCATCCCCGGCACCAGCCATTCGCAACGGCGCGCGTCGACCTGGTTCAGCGCGTACAGGGGCACCGCGAGCGTCACGCCGTCGCGCGGCGTGCCGGGCTCGAAATGGTAGGTGAGCGCCATCTCGACGCCGGCCATCGTCATGCGCTTCGGGAACAGCTCGGTCGTCACGCCGGCCGCCTCGTGACGCATCAGGTCGTCGCGCGACAGATACAGCAGGCGCTGCTTGTCCTCCGGCTGACCGCCCTTCTTCACCTCGTCGCGATACCAGCGCTCGAACGCCGCACCCGTATGGATGCCTTGCGGAATCGCCTGGTCGTAGTACGCGTAGATCAGCTCGTCGTCGACCAGCACGTCCTGGCGGCGCGACTTGTGCTCGAGCTGCTCGATGTCGGCGAGCAACTTGCGGTTGTGCGCGAAGAACGGCAGCCGCGTGTCGAATTCGCCTTCGACCAGCGCGCCGCGGATGAACAGCTCGCGGGCGCGCGCCGGGTCCTGCCGGCCGAACGCGACGCGCCGCCGATGGTAGATCGGCAGCCCGTGCAGCGTCGCGCGCTCGAACGCGCTGACCTGCGCGGGACGCTTCTCCCAATGCGGCTCCGACAGCGACTTCTTCAACAGATGCGCGCCGACCTTCTCGACCCACTCCGGCTCGATCTTCGCGAGGCAGCGCGCGTACAGCCGGCTCGTCTCGACGAGCTCGGCCGCCATCACCCAGCGGCCGGCCTTCTTCGCGAGCGCGGAGCCCGGCCACAGATAGAACTTGATCCCGCGCGCGCCGAGGTAATGCGGATCGTCGTCGGCCTTCAGGCCGAGGTTGCCGAGCAGGCCGGTCAACAGGGCCAGATGGATCTGCTCGTAGGTTGCCTCGGCTTCGTTCAGACGCCAGCCGTGCTCGCGCACGACCGTCAGCAGTTGCGAATGAACGTCGCGCCATTCGCGCAGCCGCAGGTGCGACAGGAAGTTCTGGCGGCACGCATCGACCAGCTGACGGTTCGATTTCTTGTGCGCGACGGCCTCTTCGAACCAAGCCCAGATCTTCAGCCATTGCAGGAATTCGGAGCGCTCGTCGGCGAACCGGCGGTGCGCCTGATCGGCCTGCTCCTGCGCGTCGCTCGGACGGTCGCGCGGATCCTGCACCGACAGCGCACTCGCGATGATCAGCACTTCGCGCAACGCCTGCTGGTCGCGCGCGGCGAGGATCATCCGGCCGACGCGCGGGTCGAGCGGCAAGCGCGCGAGCTCACGGCCGAGAGGCGTCAGCGCGTTGTCGTCGTCGACCGCGCCGAGCTCGTTGAGCAGCTGATAGCCGTCGGCGATCGCACGGCCGGGCGGCGGCTCGAGGAACGGAAACGATTCGATCGCAGTGAGGTGCAGCGACTTCATCCGCAGGATCACCGCCGCGAGCGACGAGCGCAGGATTTCCGGATCGGTGAAGCGCGCGCGCGCCTGGAAGTCGCTTTCTTCGTACAGACGGATGCAGATGCCGTCGGCCACGCGGCCGCAGCGGCCCGCGCGCTGGTTCGCGGCGGCCTGCGAGATCGACTCGACCTGCAGCTGCTCGACCTTGTTGCGGTACGAATAGCGCTTCACGCGCGCCAGGCCGGTGTCGACGACGTAGCGGATGCCCGGCACGGTCAGCGACGTTTCGGCCACGTTGGTGGCGAGCACGATGCGGCGCGCGTTCGACGCCTTGAACACCTTGTCCTGGTCGGCCGCCGACAGCCGCGCGAACAGCGGCAGGATCTCGGTGTGCGGCGGATGGTGCTTGCGCAGCGCCTCGGCCGCGTCGCGGATCTCGCGCTCGCCGGGCAGGAACACCAGCACGTCGCCGGGGCCTTCGCGGCACAGTTCGTCGACCGCGTCGACGATCGCGTCCATCAGGTCGCGTTCGGCCTCGCGCGCGGTCTTCACGCGGTCGCGCCCGCCGGTGCCTTCGGCATTCTTCACGGCCGGGCGGTCCTCGGCCACCGGCCGATAGCGGACCTCGACCGGATACAGCCGCCCGCTCACCTCGATCACGGGCGCCGGGCGCGCGTCGCTGCCGAAATGGCGCGCGAAGCGGTCGGCGTCGATCGTCGCGGACGTGACGATCAGCTTCAGGTCCGGCCGGCGCGGCAGGATCTCCTTCAGGTAGCCGAGCAGGAAGTCGATGTTCAGGCTGCGCTCGTGCGCCTCGTCGATGATCAGCGTGTCGTACGCCTTCAGCAGCGGATCGTTCTGCGTCTCGGCGAGCAGGATGCCGTCGGTCATCAGCTTGACCGACGCGCCCGGCGCGAGGTTGTCGGTGAAGCGCACCTTGTAGCCGACCACTTCGCCGAACGGCGTGCCGAGCTCCTCGGCGATGCGCCGGCCCGTCGACGACGCGGCGAGCCGCCGCGGCTGCGTGTGGCCGATCAGGCCCGTGCCGCCGGCGCCGAGGCCGCGGCCGAGATCGAGGCAGATTTTCGGCAGCTGGGTGGTCTTGCCCGAACCTGTTTCGCCGCAAACGATGACGACCTGATGCGCGGCGATCGCGCGCGCGATCTCGTCGCGCCGGCCCGACACGGGCAGGCTTTCCGGATAGCTGATCTTCGGGACGGGGTTCGGTGCGATCGGCGCGCGCGGCGCACGTTCGCGACGCGGCGTACGCTCGCCGTCGGCCGCGCGCGTAGCCGGCGCGGCCGGCTGGCCCGCATCGCGGCGCCGTTCGTCGTCGCGCGGCGGCTTGCCGCCCTGCCGCGATTGCTGCTGCCGGCCCGGCTGCTGACGCGCATCGGCTGCACCGTCCGGGTGCTGCGCCGGGTCCGCGTTGGCCCGCGTCGGCGCGGGACTTTTAGGTACATTCGACATGGGGGCGCATTATAATCCCGCCCATGAATTCCCAAACCGACCTCCCTCCCGCCCAGACCGGCGCCACGACGCCGCCGGCTCCCGACGATTCGGCCGTCAGCCACGCGCAGTTCGTCGACTGGATGCGCTCCGTCGCGCCCTATATCCACAAGTTCCGCAACAGCACGTTCGTCGTGGGGTTCGGTGGCGAGGTGGTGCAGCAAGGGCTGCTGAACGCGCTCGTGTCGGACATCGCGCTGTTGCAGGCGATGGGCATCCAGATCGTGCTGGTGCACGGCTCGCGGCCGCAGGTCGAGGAGCAGCTGAGCCTGCATGGCGTCGAGTCGGAGTTCTCGCACGGGCTGCGCATCACCGATGCGCGCGCACTCGAATCGGCGAAGGAGGCGGCCGGCGAGGTGCGGCTGGACATCGAGGCTGCGATCAGCCAGGGGCTGCCGAACTCGCCGATGGCGCATGCGCACATCAGCGTCGTGTCCGGCAACTTCGTGACCGCACGGCCGGTGGGGATTCTCGACGGCGTGGACTTCGCGCACACCGGCATCGTGCGCAAGATCGACGCCGAGTCGATCCGTCATTCGCTCGCGAGCCGCAAGCTCGTGCTGCTGTCGCCGCTCGGTTTCTCGCCGACCGGCGAGGCGTTCAACCTGTCGATGGAAGACGTCGCGTCGGCCGCCGCGATCGCGCTGCGCGCCGACAAGATCATCTTCCTGACCGAAGCGCCCGGCATCGTCGACGACGAAGGCGAGCTGGTCCGCGAAATGTCGCTCGATGCGGCCGCCGAGCTGCTCGATTCGGGCAACATTCAGGGCGACGATGCGTTCTTCCTGAAGCATTCGATTCGCGCATGTCGCGGCGGCGTGACGCGTGCGCATCTGATTCCGCAATCGCTCGACGGCAGCATGCTGCTCGAACTGTTCCTGCACGACGGCGTCGGCACGATGATCTCGTACGAGAATCTGGAGAGCCTGCGCGAGGCGACGCCGGACGACGTCGGCGGCATCCTGTCGCTGATCGAGCCGCTCGAGTCCGACGGCACGCTGGTGCGGCGCGGGCGTCACCAGATCGAACGCGACATCGACCATTTCTCGGTGATCGAGCACGATGGCGTGCTGTTCGGCTGTGCGGCGCTGTATCCGTACCAGCAGGAAAAGATCGGCGAGATGGCGTGCCTGACGGTGGCGCCGGAAGCGCAGGGTTCGGGCGACGGCGAGCGCCTGCTCAAGCGCATCGAGCAGCGTGCGCGCGCACGCGGGCTCACGCATATCTTCGTGCTGACGACGCGCACGGAGCACTGGTTCCTCAAGCGCGGCTTCGTCAAGGTCAGCGTCGACGACCTGCCGGAAGACCGCCGCAAGCTCTACAACTGGCAGCGCAAGTCGCTCGTGCTGATGAAGCAGCTCTGAGCGCAGGTACGACTGCCCTTCCCCCAGACCGATTACAGGAGAAGTACACGATGGCTCGAATGATCCAATGCGCGAAGCTCGGCAAGGAAGCCGAAGGTCTCGATTTCCCGCCGCTGCCGGGCGAACTCGGCAAGCGCATTTACGAAAGCGTCTCGAAGGAAGCATGGCAAGGCTGGCTCAAGCAGCAGACGATGCTGATCAACGAGAACCGCCTGAACATGGCCGACCCGCGCGCGCGTCAGTACCTGATGAAGCAGACCGAGAAGTATTTCTTCGGCGACGGCGCGGACCAGGCGTCCGGCTACGTGCCGCCGACCGAAGGCTGATGCAATGCGCGTTGCGACGGGGGCGTCGCGGCGCGATGTCGAACGGACGGCACCGTGCATCGCGCGGTGCCGTTTGCTTTTGGGGATATGCGAGCGGAGCGGTGCTTGCGTGCGCGGTCCGTTCGCAGCGGCCCACAAAAATATTTGAAGAAAGTACTTTACGAAGCGAAAAAGCTCTGACATAATTTCAGCTTCTTTGGGCGGTTAGCTCAGCGGTAGAGCACTGCCTTCACACGGCAGGGGTCACTGGTTCGATCCCAGTACCGCCCACCAAAGATTCGAAGGGCCGGCAATCGCCGGCCCTTCTTGCTTTCCGGGTCAGCACTCGGCGAAGCGTTCGTCAAGTGTCCTCTCGCCCAACCGGATTGTTGGCACGTTCTTGTCACACTTCTGCTTCGAGGTGTCTGATGCCAACCCCGGCGTCTACCGGCCTGGTGGATGTCGAAGCAAACACGTCCTGCCGGTAGTCGTCTTGGCGATCCAAACTCCGATGCGCCGTAGCGAGATCCTCTCGCCACGCTGGCCGAACGCACCTTGCGCCCCAACTTTCTTGGCCTTTGGCCGCAGTGATTCATTCCATACAGGACGCCGCGAGGCAATATGCAACCCGCCAGCCTCGAGATTCGAGTCGTCGGCGAGTAGGTACACCATTGCGTGCCAATTGCGCTGAGGGTCATGCGCCGCTCGGTCATGTACCCATGCCGGCGGCGCTCTCGCGCGCAAGCAAAAAGCCCGCTTGCTTTCGCATAGCGGGCTTCGATGTTGGTTGCGGGGATAGGATTTGAACCTATGACCTTCGGGTTATGAGCCCGACGAGCTGCCAGACTGCTCCACCCCGCGGCACGGATTCTAATCGCAATGCGGCGTCGCGTCAAAGCCGACCGGCCAGTTTCTACGCGATCCGTACGACCACTGCCTCGCCGTGGAGCACGTTGATCCGCGCGTTGCGCTCATCCGCGGCCATGATCAGTACCCCGCTTCCTTCTGGTGTTGGATGGCCAAGATCGTGACGGTGTTCTCCGCCGAGGCGGTATCGAGCCACGTAAGCGCCGCCCCGCCTCTATACGTTCCCGATATCCAGGACGGCCGCCAATAGACTCGCCGTGTTCGCCACAACGCGCGTATCGCCCCCGCGACGCGTTCAGGAATGCCGCCCCGCTCATCGACACATGGCCCGACGCCACGCCTTAGCCATCGCGAGCAAGTCCGGTCCGGACGCGGAATGTAGCTGAGTGAACCATTCGTCGCCGCGCCCGAACCAGCCCATCGCCGCGCCGGCGCTGGCCGCGCTCCGTTCGATCCTATCGACTCCCCTTTCCCCTCGCGCCCCCTCACACATGCAGCAACAAATGACGGCGCTCCCACGAACTGATCACGCGGAAGAACGCCTCGTACTCCGTCTCCTTCAACGCCAGATACGCCTTCACGAACTTGTCGCCGAGAATGCCGGCGAGCGGTGTGCACGCGGCCATCAGCGAGATGCCCTCCTCGAGATTGCGCGGCAGTTGATACGGCAGGTCGTAGCCATCCGAAGCGATCGGCTCGGTCGGCGCGAGCTGCTGCGTGAGACCGAGATAACCGGCCGCGAGCGTCGCCGCGAACGCGAGGTACGGATTGCAGTCGACGCCCGGAATGCGGTTCTCGATGCGCCGCGCCGCAGGCGCCGACTGCGGAATGCGAAAGCCGACCGTGCGGTTGTCGTAGCCCCACTGCACGTTGATCGGCGCGGCCATGAAGCGCGACAGCCGGCGATACGAGTTGATGTACGGCGCGAAAATCGGCATCAGCGCCGGCGTGTACTTCTGCAGCCCGGCGAGATAGCTCTGGAACATCGGCGACACGTCGCCGCCTTCGTCGGCGAACAGGTTGCGGCCGGTGCGCGCATCGGCGAGGCTCTGGTGAATGTGCATCGCCGAGCCCGGCTCGTCTTCCATCGGCTTGGCCATGAACGTCGCGTACATGTTGTGGCGCAGCGCAGCCTCGCGCACCGTGCGCTTGAACAGGAACACTTGATCCGCAAGCGACAGCGCGTCGCCGTGCATGAAGTTGATCTCCATCTGCGCGGCGCCCACTTCGTGAATCAGCGTCTCGATGTCGAGCCCCTGCATCTCGCAGTATTCGTATATGTCCTCGAACAGCGGATCGAACTCGTTGACCGCCTCGATCGAATACGACTGACGCCCCGTCTCCGCGCGCCCCGTGCGGCCGACCGGCGGCCGCAACGGCAAGTCGGGATCGGCGTTCATGTCGACCAGATAGAACTCCAGCTCCGGCGCGACCACCGGCTTCCAGCCCCTCGCCTCGTAGAGATCCAGCACGCGCCGCAGCACATAGCGCGGCGAGATCTCGACCGGCGAGCCGTCGAAGTGCACGCAGTCGTGGATCACCTGCGCGGTCGGATCGACGGCCCACGGAATCAGGCAGATCGTCGACGGATCGGGCACGCACACCATGTCGGGATCGGTCACGCCGGTCAGCGAGCCGTCCTCCGGATAATCGCCCGTGACCGTCTGCACCATCACGGCCTGCGGCAGCCGCATCGACTCGCCGGATTCGAACTTGTTGCGCGGAATGATCTTGCCGCGCGCGATGCCGGCCATGTCCGGAATGATCGCCTCGACCTCGGTGATGCGGTGCTGACGCAGGAATTCGCTCAGTTCGGATTGCATGATCGTTCTCGTTTAGTCGGTGTCGGTATCAGTATCGGTGTCGATATCGCTCGCCTCCCGAGACGGCATCGCGCCGCCGGCCGCATGAAGGCGATGCGTCATGCGCGCGCGGCACGCCGCGCCGAATGCCGCGAAGATGTCGCGCGAAAGCGGCCGTTCCGCGAACCGCCATTCGGGATGCCACTGCACGCCCAGCGCGAACGCGCGCGCGCCGCGCACGCTCACGGCCTCGATCAGCCCGTCCGGCGCGCTCGCCTCGACCGCGAGCCCCGCACCGAGGCGCGCGATGCCCTGATCGTGCAGCGAATTGACCATTGCGTCATGCGCACCGCGCGCGATGCGTTGCAGCAGGCCGCCCGGCGCGAATCGCACGCGGTGTGCGGGGCCGTATTGCCGCTCGAGCGGATCGCCGTCGCGCTCGCGATGATCGTGGAACCCGACGCTCGCATGCAGCCGCTGATGCAGCGTGCCGCCATACGCGACGTTCAGCTCCTGCATGCCACGGCAGATCGCGAGCACTGGCACGCCGGCGTCGATCGCCGCGCGCACGAGCGGCAGCACGGTCGCGTCGCGCGCGGCGTCGTGCAGCGTGTCAGCGGCGCTTGCCGGGCCGCCGTAGTGATGCGGCTCGACGTTCGAATGACTGCCGGTCAGCAGCAGCCCGTCGAGCGACGCGACGATCGCGTCGACCGGCTGCCGCGCGCCCAGCGCCGGCAACACGAACGCGAGCGCACCGGCGCCGTCGACCACCGCGACCAGATATTTCTCGCCGGCCGTGTGGTTCGGGTGTGCGCCGCGCAGCACGCGGTCGGCGCTGACCGCTACGATCGGCCGCGCGCGCATGAGCGCCTCCGCGTCGAGCGCACAATGCATGCGCATGCGCATGCACCGGCCGATGGACATCTGGTGCTGCGTCGCGCGCAGCCGCGCACGTGCGCGCGACGCGGCAACGCTCGCTGCGGCACGAAGAGAAAACGAAAAAGGACGCTAGGGCAACAATGAAGCGCTGCCGTCGCACTGCACTGCGCTGAACACATGCGCGGTGACGACGTTGAAGCGGCGCACGCCGCGGTCGGAGGCGGCGAAAAGACGAGGCGCGTGCAGGAGATCGGCGCGCGTGCCGCGCTCAGCAGGCCGGATCGCCCCGGCCTGAGGCGGCGCGCCCGCCGACGGACTTCGGGTCCGGCGTATCGATGGGCTGGCGGCTTTCACGATCGTACTCGACTGACTTGATTGAGGCAGCACACGGGTCGCGATCGAGCGAATGCGGCAATGCGGCGTGACGCTGAACGCACCGGCTCGCGTGACGACTGCCTGACATTCAGCTTATATCACCCAAAAATTGCGTCAAATTTTCGGCGGTCGCTCCACGCATCGTACGAATGAAAAAACGGCATCGACCGGCGCAGTCGATGCCGTTTTGTGCGGCGCGTCAACACACCGGGCACGCCGCAGCACCATGCAACGACGCACGCCGCGACACGCTATCCGCGATGCGCCAGCGCAGTCTCCACCAGCGTGCGCAGCAACGGCACGACCTGCGCGGCACGTGCGTCGTCGTACGCATACGGGCGCGTCTCGTCCATGTAGGTGATCTGCGACAGCTCGAGCTGCACGGCTTCGACGCCGCTCGCCGGTACGCCGTAGTGACGCGTGATATAGCCGCCCTTGAAACGCCCATTCGCAACCGCCGTGTAGCCGCCGTGCGCGTGCACGCAGGCGGCGAGCGCATCGGCGAGCCCGGGCGCCGCGCTCGCGCCGTTCGACGTGCCGAAGTTGAAGTCCGGCAAGCGGCCTTCGAAGAAGCGCGGCACGTGCGAGCGGATCGAATGCGCCTCCCAGACGAGCACGCGGCCGTGCTCGCCCTTCAGCCGCGCGATCTCGCGTTGCAGCGCGTCGTGATACGGACGCCAGTAGCGGTCGCGACGGCGCATGATCTCGTCGCTGCCCGGCAGCGTGTCGGCCCGATACAGCGGCGCCTTGTCGAAGGTGTCGACCGGCACGAGCCCGGTCGTGTCCTGCCCCGGGTAAAGGTTCTCGTCGTCGGGCGGACGGTTCAGGTCGACGACGTAACGCGCATGCGACGGCACCAGGATCGACGCGCCGAGTTGCGCGGCGAATCCGTACAGCCGCTCGAGGTGCCAGTCGCAATCGTCGACGAAGCGCGCGTCCGGCGTCATCGTCGCGGCGATGTCGTCGGGGATGTAGGTGCCCGCATGCGGAATCGAGATCAGCAGCGGCAGCGTGCCCTGCTTCAGCGTGAATACAGCCGGTTGTTCAGTCATGTCGCCTCACCGTAAAAGTGTGCCGGCGCACGCGCGCGGCGTGCGCCGGGGTCGCGCGTCAGCGCAGCAGTTGCGCGAGCGCGGCGCGGTAATCCGCATAGGCCTCGGCCTCGTCGCGATGGCGGCGGCCGCTCACGACGCGCTCGCCGCCGGCATACACGTCGAGCACCGGCGTGTCGCCATGCTCGGCGAACACCGCGCCCGACAGCCATGCGCCGCTGTCGTGTTCGGCGATCGCCGGATGCGCGGGATCGAGCACGAGCCAGTCGGCGCGGCAGCCTTCGCGCAGCGCACCGATGCGCCGCCCGCTCGCCTGCGCGCCGCCCGCGAGCGCCGCGTCGAACAGCCGGTCGGCCACGCGCGGCTGCGCGTCGCTGGCGAGCACGTTGCGCGCGCGATGCACGAGCCGCTGCCCGTATTCGAGCAGGCGCAGCTCCGCGCGCCAGTCGACCGATGCGTGACTGTCGGAGCCGACGCCGAACACGCCGCCCTGCGCGAGATAGTCGACGGCCGGGAACACGCCGTCGCCGAGATTCGCCTCGGTAGTGAGGCACAGCCCCGCCACCGCGCGCCGCTTCGCGAGCGCCGCCGTCTCGGCTGCATCGACGTGCGTGGCGTGCACGACGCACCAGCGCGCATCGACGTCGAAGCGATCGAGCAGCCATTGCACCGGGCGCGCGCCGTACGCGCGCACGCAGTCGTCGACTTCGGCCGTCTGCTCGGCGATGTGGATATGCACGGGCGCATCGTCGGGCACGCCGTCGAGCAGCGCACGCAGGCCGTTCTCGGACACCGCGCGCAGCGAATGCGGCGCGACGCCGTAGCGCAGCCCGCCATGCTCGGGCGCGACGCGACGCATCGTGTCGAGCAGTTCGAGCAGGCCGTCCGGCGTGTTGATGAAGCGGCGCTGGTCGTCGCGCGGCGGCTTGTTGCCGAAGCCGGCGAACTGGTAGGACACCGGCAGCATCGTGATGCCGATGCCGGCCGCGCGCGCCGCGTCGATCACGCGCGTGCCGAGTTCCGCGATCTGCGGATAGCGCGAACCGTCCTGCGCGTGGTGCACGTAATGGAATTCGCACACCGACGTATAGCCGCACTTGAGCATCTCGACGTACAGCCAGCGCGCGATCGCCGCGAGCGCGTCGGGCGTGATCTTCAGCGCGAAGCGGTACATCAGGTCGCGCCAGCTCCAGAAGCTGTCGGCGGGATTCGCGCGGTATTCGGTGAGCCCCGCCATCGCGCGCTGGAACGCGTGCGAATGCAGGTTCGGCATGCCGGGCAGCACGGGCCCGGCCGCGCGCGCCGCGCACGCCGGCGCGTCGCTATCGGCGCGCACGCCGGTCAGCGTGCCGGTGGCGTCCCAGCGCAGCAGCACGTTGCGGCGCCAGCCGTCGGGCAGGTATGCATGGTCCGCGAACAACGTCGTTTCGGTCATCGTCAATGTGGTCCGTTGCAAGGCTAGCCGTTGATCCGGCGAAACACCGTCGCGCCGCCGCGCACGACCTGCTCGCACAGCGGACGGCCGATCCAGTACGCGAGCTCCGACAGCGAGCCGATCGACCACACCGCGAAATCGGCCGGGCGTCCGGCCTCGAGCACGCCATGCCGATCCGCGCGGCCGAGCGCCGCCGCCGCATGGCGCGTCACGCCCTGCAGCACCTCCGGCACGGTCATCCGGAACAGCGTGCAGCCGAGGTTCATGGTCAGCAGCAACGATTCGAGCGGCGACGTGCCGGGGTTGTGATCGGTCGCGAGCGCGATCGGCACGCCGTGCTTGCGCAGCAGCTCGAGCGGCGGCAACTGCGTTTCGCGGATGAAGTAATACGCGCCGGGCAGCAGCACGGCGACCGTGCCGGCCGCTTTCATCGCGGCGACGCCGGCCTCGTCGAGGAATTCGAGGTGATCGGCCGACAGCGCGCGATAGCGCGCGGCCAGCGCGGTGCCGCCGGCGTTCGACAACTGCTCCGCATGCAGCTTCACCGGCAGCCCGCGTCGCGTCGCGGCGTCGAACACGCGCTCGGTCTGCGCGAGCGAAAAACCGATGCGCTCGCAGAACACGTCGACCGCGTCGACCAGCCCTTCGTCGGCGAGCGCCGGCAGCATCCGCTCGCACACGTCGTCGATGTATGCGTCGGCGCGCCCCGCATATTCGGGCGGCAGCGCATGCGCGCCGAGGAAGGTCGTGTAGACGGCGACGGGGAAACGCTCACCGAGCTGGCGCGCGACGCGCAGCATCTTGCGCTCGCTCGCGAGATCGAGGCCGTAGCCCGACTTGATCTCGATCGCGGTCACGCCTTCGGCGAGCAGCGGCTGCAGACGCGCGGCGGCCTGCACGAACAGCGCAGTCTCGTCGGCCGCGCGCGTCGCGCGCACGGTCGACACGATCCCGCCGCCCTGCCGCGCGATCTCCTCGTAGCTGACGCCGGCGAGGCGCTGCGCGAATTCGTCCGCGCGCGTGCCGCCGTACACGAGGTGGGTATGGCAGTCGACGAGGCCCGGCGTCACCCACGCGCCGTGCAGGTCTTCGCGCTGCCAGTGCGCATAGTCTTGCGGCAGCGCGGAGAACGTGCCGAGCCACCGGATCGTGCCGGTTTCGTCGACGACGATCGCCGCATCGTCGATCGTTTCGTCAGGATGGCCGTGCGTACACAGCCTCAGGTGATGCCAGACAGTCGGTTTCATGCGTTCAGTCTCGTGCATCGACGGTGAGCGACACGGCGAGCAACGCGCCGCCCGCGCTCACCACGACGTCAAACGCACGCGGCGGCGCGTCGAGCCGCAGCGTGTCCAGTTCCTGCAGTGCGTAGCGCGCGCCGCCGATCGCGACCTCGAGCGCGCCGGCCGCGCAGAACAGCAGCACGGTGTCGGCGGGCTCGACGCGATGCGTGCCCGCGCGCCACACGGCGAGCGTCGCGCGCGCGGCCGAGCGGCGCGTCATCAGATTGAAGTCGCGCGTCGCGCCGGCGTGCAGCGTCGCGTCGATGGCCGCTTCGCCGGCGAAGTCCGCGCGCGCGAGCGGCGTGTCGAGCACATGGCGCGCACCGCCCGCTTCGGCCAGCGTCATGCCCGCGCCCGACAGCAGCACGAGCGTGCGGTCGACGCCGTCGAACCGCGAGAACGGCCCGCCCGCGCCGACGTCCGCGACGCTCACGCGCCACGCGAACGCATCGAGCGCGGCGCCCGGCGGATAGGCCGCGATCTCGCGCGTCACGCCGCCGCCGTTCTTCCACGGCGACGCGACGAGCGCCGCGCCGCGGATCGTCGCGACGGCGGGCCGCGCGTCGGCCGGCGCCTGGTCGAGCGCCGTCATGCTCAGCGGCCGAGCATCGGCAGCTTCAGGCCCACTTCGCGGGCCGTCTGCTGCGCGAGTTCGTAGCCGGCGTCCGCATGGCGCATCACGCCGGTTGCCGGATCGTTCAGCAGCACGCGGCCGAGGCGCTCGTGCGCGTCGGCGCTGCCGTCCGCGACGATCACGACGCCCGCATGCTGCGAGAAGCCCATCCCGACGCCGCCGCCGTGGTGCAGCGACACCCAGGTCGCGCCGCCCGCGGTGTTCAGCAGCGCGTTCAGCAGCGGCCAGTCGCTCACGGCATCCGAGCCGTCCTTCATCGATTCGGTCTCGCGGTTCGGGCTCGCGACCGAGCCGGTGTCGAGGTGGTCGCGGCCGATCACGATCGGCGCCTTCAGCTCGCCGTTCCTGACCATCTCGTTGAACGCCTGGCCGAGGCGATAGCGGTCCTTCACGCCGACCCAGCAGATCCGCGCCGGCAAGCCCTGGAACGCGATGCGCTCGCGCGCCATGTCGAGCCAGTTGTGCAGGTGCGCATCGTCGGGGATCAGCTCCTTCACCTTCTGATCGGTCTTGTAGATGTCCTCCGGATCGCCCGACAGCGCGACCCAGCGGAACGGCCCCTTGCCTTCGCAGAACAGCGGGCGGATATAGGCCGGCACGAAGCCCGGGAAGTCGAACGCGTTCTCGACGCCCATGTCCAGCGCCATCTGGCGGATGTTGTTGCCGTAGTCGAGCGTGGCCGCGCCGCGCTCCTGCAGCGTCAGCATCGCGCGCACCTGGACGGCCATCGACTGCTTCGCCGCCTTCACGATGCTCTGCGGATCGACCTTCTGCGTCTCGCGCCATTGCGCGACGCTCCAGCCCTGCGGCAGGTAGCCGTTGATCGGATCGTGCGCGCTCGTCTGGTCGGTCACGCAATCCGGCGTGATGCCGCGCGCGACGCATTCGGTGAACACGTCGGCCGCGTTGCCGAGCAGGCCGACCGACACCGGCTTGCCGGTGCGCTTCGCTTCGTCGAGCATGCCGAGCGCTTCGTCGAGCGTCGTCGCCTTCTTGTCGACGTAACGCGTCTTCAGACGGAAGTCGATGCGCGTCTCGTCGCATTCGACCGCGATCATCGAGAAGCCGGCCATCGTCGCCGCGAGCGGCTGCGCGCCGCCCATCCCGCCGAGGCCGCCTGTCAGGATCCAGCGGCCCGACGGGTCGCCGTTGAAGTGCTGGTTCGCGACCGAGAAGAAGGTTTCGTAGGTACCCTGAACGATCCCCTGGCTGCCGATGTAGATCCAGCTGCCGGCCGTCATCTGGCCGTACATCATCAGGCCCTTGCGGTCGAGCTCGTTGAAGTGGTCCCAGGTGGCCCAGTGCGGCACGAGGTTCGAATTGGCGAGCAGCACGCGCGGCGCATCCTTGTGCGTGCGGAACACGCCGACCGGCTTGCCCGACTGCACGAGCAGCGTTTCGTCTTCGTTCAGATCCTTCAGCGACGCGAGGATCTGGTCGTAGCATTCCCAGTTGCGCGCAGCGCGCCCGATGCCGCCGTAGACGACGAGCGCATGCGGATGCTCGGCGACTTCGGGATCGAGGTTGTTCTGGATCATCCGGTAGGCCGCTTCGGCCAGCCAGGTCTTGCAGACCTTCTCGCTGCCGCGCGGCGCGCGGATCGTGCGGGTCGGATCGAGACGGGGATCGATGTGTTTCGGATGGTTCATGACGACTGCTCCCGAAGGAAAATGAATATCAATGGGGGAATCAGAAATGCCCGGTGAAGCGATAACGGCTGCCGGGGTGCCACAGATTCGCGACCGATGCGACCACGCCCTGCGACCACGTGCGCCGATGTAAAACCAGACACGGCTCGACGTCGTCCATCCGCAGCTGCTCGCGCAACTCGGCGCCGGGCGCCGCCGCCTCGATCCGGTACTCGACGCGCAGCAGCGGCGCCGCGCGCATCAGGTACTGGTTCGGCGTCGTGTTCGTGAAATCCTGCTTGGCGTAATCCGGCGCGACCGCCGGATTCACCCACCGCTCTTCGAGCTGCACCGGCTCGTCGTTCTCGAAGTGCAGCACCTGCGAATGAAACAGCCTGGCGCGCACGGCCACCTGCATCTCGTCGGCGAGCGCCTCGTCGGCGCGCACTGTGTCGAGGCCGAGCACGCTCGCGCGATACGCATGCCCGCGCGCGCCGACCTCCTCCGAGATGCTGCGGATCGCCACCAGCGTCGACTCGTACTTCGGCCGCGCGACATAGGTGCCCGCGCCCTTCATGCGCGTGAGCACCTGCTCGGCCGCCAGCTCGCGCAGCGCCCGGTTGACGGTCATGCGCGCCACCTTGAACTCGCGGGCCAGTTCGTTCTCGGAGGGCACCTGATCGCCCTCCGCCCACTCGCCGGCGTGAATGCGACCCAGGATGAAATCCTTGATCTCCTGGTAGACCGGCGCGCTCATCGACTCACTGTTCCGAGGCGAACGAGAACGGTGCGATCTTCGCGAACGCGCGCTCGCCGACGAGCTGCGCGATCACCGCGATGTCCGGCGCGAAGTAGTGATCGAGCTCGTAGTGCGCGACCTTGCTGCGGATCGTCTCCATCACCGGCGCGAGCTTCGGGCTCGTGTGATGCGGCGCGCGCAGGTCGACGCCCTGGGCGGCGGCCAGCAGCTCGATCGCGAGGATGTGCTTGGTGTTGTCGGCGATGTCGGCGAGCTTGCGCGCGGCGAACGTCGCCATCGACACGTGGTCCTCCTGGTTCGCGGAAGTCGGCAGCGAATCGACCGACGCCGGGTGCGCGAGCGTCTTGTTCTCCGACGCGAGCGCGGCAGCCGTCACGTGGGCGATCATGAAGCCCGAGTTCACGCCGCCGTCCCGCACGAGGAACGGCGGCAGGCCCGACAGCGTCGCGTCGATCAGCAGCGCGATGCGGCGCTCGGCGAGCGCGCCGATTTCCGCGGCGGCGAGCGCGAGGTTGTCGGCCGCGAACGCGACCGGCTCCGCGTGGAAGTTGCCGCCCGACAGCACTTCGCCGGTATCCGGGAAGATCAGCGGGTTGTCCGACACCGCGTTCGCCTCGACCAGCAGCACGTCGGCCGCGTGGCGCATCTGGTCCAGGCACGCGCCCATCACCTGCGGCTGGCAGCGCAGGCTGTACGGGTCCTGCACCTTGTCGCAATCGCGATGCGACTGGTTGATCGGCGAGCCTTCGAGCAGCTCGCGGTACGACGCGGCCGCGTCGATCTGGCCGCGATGGCCGCGCAGCTCGTGGATGCGCGCGTCGAACGGCTTCACCGAGCCGGCGGCCGCGTCGACCGACAGCGCGCCCGCGACCAGCGCGGTGCGGTACAGGTCTTCGATCGCGAACATGTTGTCGAGCGCGAGCGCGGTGGACGCCTGCGTGCCGTTCAGCAGCGCCAGGCCTTCCTTCGCCTGCAGCGTCAGCGGCGCGAGGCCCGCGACGCGCAGCCCGTCGAGCGCGCTCGCGCGTTCGCCGCGGATGAACACTTCGCCGACGCCGAGCAGCACGGCCGACATGTGCGCGAGCGGCGCGAGATCGCCCGATGCGCCGACCGACCCCTTCACCGGGATCAGCGGCAGCACGTCGGCGTTGAACAGCGTGATCAGCGCGTCCATCACCTCGCGACGGATGCCCGAATGACCGCGGCCGAGGCTCGACAGCTTCAGCGCCATCAGCAGCCGCACCGACGAGCGCGCCATCGGCTCGCCCACGCCGACCGCATGCGACAGCACCAGGTTCTTCTGCAGCAGCTCGAGCTGGTCGTGCGGGATGTGCGTGCTGGCCAGCCGGCCGAAGCCCGTGTTGATGCCGTACGCGGGCTCGCCCTTCGCCGCGATGTCGGCGACGGCCTTCGCACCCGCGTCGATCTTCGCGAAGCTCGCGGGATCGAGCTGCAACTGCACGGACTCGCGTGCGATCCGGCGCAGTTGCGGGAGGGTCAGGTGGCCGGGGGTCAACGTAATCATGGGTGCAATCCTGTCTAGACAAGTTCGGGATGGATTGAAGTGTAGCGATCGCGACTTGTCTAGACAACCCGAATTTCATAATTCCGGCTCGGGAGTTTCCCTGAGGCGCGACACGGCCGGCCTGAGCGCGGCGGCGCCTCGGTGAAATGACGCCGGCGGCGTCGTCCGCCTCGAATGCGGCGTCACGCCCCACCTCGCCGCCCGTCATGCGCAGGTCGCGTTCTCGGTCACCTTCTTCGTCGCGACGAGCGGCCTGCTCACGCGCACGCGCGCCGGTATCCACGACTTCGCCGAGCTCGCCGGCAAGACGGTCGTGATGAATCAGGGCGCGACGGCCGAGCGGCTGCTGCGCAAGATGAACGAGGAAAGGAGGATGAACGCGCAGATCATCAGCGCGAAGGATTACGGCGAAGTGAGCCTCGCGCTCGAATCGGGCCGCGCGGTCGCGTAGATGATGGACGACGTGCTGCTCGCCGGCGTGCGCCAGCTCGCGGCGAAGCCGGCCGACCGGGCGATCGTCGGCACGCAGCAGTCAGCGCAAGCGTACGGTTTCATGCTGCGCAAGGACGATCCGCCGTTCAACGCGCTCGTCGACGGCGTACTCGTGCCGCTGATGAAGCGCGGCGAGATCGGCGAGATCGTGGGCCGTACGACAAGTGATTCACGAAGCCGATGCCGCCGAACGGACTCGCTTGCGACTTCCCGATGAGCGACGCGATCCGCGCTACGCGGCGCCGCTCGACGGAGCGTCCTCGGCTCGGCGCGCCCACGCGACGCACGCCACATAGCCGGGCGCCGCGTCGAACCAGCCGGCGTCGAACGCCGCCACGCCGGCAGCAGGCGCAGCAGGCTCGACGATGGTGGTGGCTGGCGTCACCGGGTCGTGGGGCGGCACGACCGCGAACGCGCGCAGTCCGCCGACGATGCCGGTGCCCAATGCCTTCAGCAACGCCTCCTTCGCGCACCATACGCGCATGAAGGCGTCGGCGCGCGCGGCGAGCGGCAGGCCGTCGAGGTAGGCGGCTTCGGCCGGCGCGCAGACTTCGGCCGTCAACGCGCGCCAGTCGGCCGGGCGTTTGCAGCTTTCGATATCGACCCCCACCCGGCGCGCCACGGCCCACGCGATCAGCGCGTGCGCGCCCGCGTGCGACACGTTGAAGTCGAGCGCGGCGCGATGCACGGGGTCCAGCGACGGCCGGCCCGACGCGTCGACGACGAGCGCGACCTCGCGCGGCGCGATGCCGAGCGCCGCGCCGAGCACGTCGCGCAGCGCGGCACGCGTCGACGCGCTGCGTATCGTGTCCTCGTGGCGCAGATAGCGCGCGGCGCGCGCACGCTCGACGTCGCTCAATGCCGCGTAAGCGGGCGACGCGAGCGGCACGCGCCAGTCGAAATCGACGCGCGCGACGCGCACGCCGGCATGCGCTGCGGCCGGCGGCAGATCGAGCATCTGCACGCGCCACGCGCGGCACGGATCGGCATCGGGGGCGGAGTCGGAGGCGGAGGCGGAAGCGGGCGAACAGGACATCGGCACGTAGGGGGTGGTCGAATCAAACATCCGATGTTAATCGAATGCGCGCTCGAACATCGTCACGGTGCGCGCCCGGTCGCGGGCGTATTGGGTTCATATCGCATGCATATCGCGGGCTCGCGGCGATGGCGTCGCGCGGCTGCAACCGTGTGGCACGTCACCCCTGCGCCGCGGCGCCCGGCATGCCGCTTGCCGCGACCGTCGCGCGACGGCGTGCGTGGACGCGGCCCGGCGCATCGGCCGGCAACGCGCCGTGCTGCAGCCAGTGCAGCGCGAGCGGCCACAGCGTGTCGGCGAAGCGGCTGTGGAAGAACGCGAAGTGCCCGATCTCGGCGACGCCGATGTCGTGCGGTGCAAGCCGCAGATGCGTGACGTCGCTGCCCGTGTAGTAGCCGGCCAGTCGTTCGATCGCGTCGATCGTGCCGAATGCGTCGTCGTCGAGTCCGATCGCCAGCATCGGCGCCGACAGCCGTGCGAAGCGGCCGGGCAGCGCGGCGCGGCTCGCGGCGGACTCGGCGAGCGGGCCGCGCGTGTATGCGTCTTCGAAGCGGGCCTGCGAGCGCACCCACGACAGCGCGACGCCGCGCGGCGTGTCTTCCATCCAGCCGAGCCGCTTCGCGGGCACGTAGCCGAACACCGCGGCGAGCGCCGGCATCGCGACGTGCCACTTCCACCACATGCGGCGCCGCTGCTGATGCCGATAGTCGCGCCAGTACGCGTACTGCGCGCCGACCGTCACCACGCGACGCACCGCTGCGTTCGACGCCGCGAGCCCGAGCACGCAGCCGCCGATGCTGTGTGCGACGACGTCGACCGGCTGGCCGGGAAACGCATCGCGCGCGTACTGCAACGCGGCCTCGCAGTCGAGCCGCCCCCAGTCGAGCCAGTTCGCGCGCAGCGTCGCGAGCCGCGCGGGGCGCGACCCGCCGATCCCGCGGTAGTCGTAGACGAGCACGTCGCGGCCATGCGCGAACAGCCACGCGGCGAAGCGGAAGTAATAGTCGCAGCGCACCGACGTCGCGCAATTGACGACCGTCACCGGCCGGCCGGCGCTCGCGCCGCCGCGATGCCGCCACACGTGCGCGCGCAGCGTGTAGCCGTCGGCGGCGGTCAGCGTCACGGCCTGCGGCGGCAGCGCATCGGCCGTACGCTCGTCGGCCGGCGCGGCGTCGTGCACGGCCTCGCGGGCCTGGTTCGAATTCGTCATCCCGTCTCCTGTGCCGCCGCGGATGCGGCGGCGCTCCATCTGCTCGACCGGCTTCCATTGAACTTGACGCTTGCGGCGTTCTCAACCAATCTTGCTGCTCCGTTCGCATGAGCCATACGCATGTCAACGCCGCTCGTCCGCCTCCCGTCGCTCGACCTCGTGCGCGGCTTCGTCGCCGTCGGCCGCCGCATGAGCATCACGCTCGCCGCGCAGGATCTCTGTGTCACGCAGTCGGCGGTCAGCCGCCAGGTGCATGCGCTCGAAGCGCATCTCGGCGTCGCACTGCTGCAGCGCGGCTATCGCAAGATCGCGTTCACGCCCGAGGGCGAGCGACTGTTCCGCGTCGCGGACGCCGCGCTGCTCAGCCTGCAGGACACCGTCGCCGCGCTCGCCGCCGCGCGCGAGCGCCAGCCCGTGACGATCACCGCGAGCATCGGCGTGACGGCGCTGTGGCTGCTGCCGCGGCTGGGCCGCCTGCAGGCGCGCCTGCCCGACATCGACTTGCGCGTGGCCGCGAACGACAAGGTACTCGATTTGCGTGCGGAAGGCATCGACCTCGGCATCCGCTACTGCCCGCGCGAGCGCGCGCCGGCCGGCGCGCTGCATCTGTTCGACGAGATCGTCGTGCCAGTCGCGCACCCGGCGCTCGCCGCGCGTCCCGTCGCCGATGCTGCGGCGATCGCCGACCACGTGCTGCTCGAATTCGACGGGCCGCCGCAGACGCAGCTGCAGTGGCGCGCGCACCTGCACGCGGCGGGCCTCGACGACGCGCGGCCGAAGGGCGTGCTGCGCTTCAACCAGTACGATCAGGTGATCCACGCGGCGATCGCGGGCCAGGGCATCGCGCTCGGACGGCTCGCGCTCGTCGCGCCGATGCTCGCCGACGGCCGCCTCGCGGTGGTCGGCCCGCACTCGCACGTGCGCTCGAATGCGTATGGCTACTGGTTGTTCCGGCACGATGCGGCGCCGCGCCACGAAGTGGCCGACGTACGCGACTGGATTCTCGCGGAAGCCGCCGACTGCGCGGAGGCGATGCGCGCGTACGACGTCGCGCAGAGGTGATCGCGGCGGCGGCCAGCGAGCCGGGGCACGCCGCCCCATCGTTGGCGCGCGCCGCGTTGAGTTGCTGCGCGCGGAACGCTTGCGGCCTGTCCCGTCTGCATCGCCGCGCTCAGCTCAGTCGCATCGGCTCGCATTCCCGTCACGTTGATCCGCTTCGCGCCGAGTGCTGTCGGCCTGTCCCGCTTGCATCTCCGCGCGCGGCGCACTTGCAGCCGAACCGGCTCACCCTCCTCTCACGTCGATCCGATTACACGCCGACCGCTTGCGCCCCGTCCGCGTCTGCATCGCCGAGGCCGACCGCCTTCGCCGCGGCCGGGTTTGCATCGCCGCGCCCGGCGTGCCCGTAGCCGCCCGGACTCACATTCCCGTCACGCATGCGAATCCGACCGAATGATCGCTTGAGCGACGACGCGGCGCGATCGTCTAATCGGTTCGAACGCGGCCGTCGCGCCGCACGGCTTCATCCGGAGACACGCATGACCCCGATCGAACAAGACACTCGCCGCCGCTGGCTGCCGGTGCTCGCGGGCGGCCTGATCATGGGCGCCGCGCTCGGCATCCGCCACGTGCAGGGGCTGTTCTTCACGCCGGTGACGCTCGAGCACGGCTGGTCGCGCGAAGCGTTCGGCCTGGCGCTCGCGCTGCAGAACCTGGTCTGGGGCGTCGCGCAACCGTTCACCGGAATGATTGCCGACCGCTTCGGGTCGGTGCGCGTGATCGTCGTCGGGATGCTGCTGTATGCGGCCGGGCTCGTCACGATGGCGCTGGCCGCATCGACCGGCAGCTTCACCGTGGGCGCCGGGCTCGTGATCGGCATCGCGCTGTCGGGCTCGGCGTTCGCGTCGATCTACGGCGCGCTCAGCCGGCTGTTTGCGCCCGAGCAGCGCGGCTGGGCGCTCGGCGTCGCCGGCGCGATCGGCGGGCTCGGACAGTTCTGCATGGTGCCGGTCGCGCAGGTGCTGATCGGCGGGATCGGCTGGCAGCATGCATTCGTCGCGCTCGCGCTCGTCGCGGCATTGCTCGCACCGCTCGCCGTGCTGGTGCGCGACCGGCCCGCAGCGGCCGCCGCACGAGCGCACGGCGCCGACCAGTCGATCGGCGCGGCGCTGCGCGAGGCATTCGCGCACCGCGGCTTCTGGCTGCTGAACATCGGATTCTTCGCCTGCGGCTTCCAGCTCGCGTTCATCGCGACCCACCTGCCCGCCTACCTGCTCGATCACGGCCTGCCGGCGCGGCACGCGAGCGTCGCGCTCGCGCTGATCGCGCTGACCAACGTGGCCGGCACGTACGCGTGCGGTCATCTCGGCGGGCTGCTGCGGCGCAAGTATCTGCTGGCGGTGCTGTATCTCGTGCGCGCATTGGTGATGACCGTGTTCGTCGCGGCGCCGTTGTCGCCCGCGAGCGTCTACGTGTTCGCGGCCGTGATGGGGTTCACGTGGCTCGGCACCGTGCCGCTGACGAATGGCGTGATCTCGCAGGTGTTCGGCGTGCGCTACATCGGGACGTTGTTCGGCTTCGTGTTCTTCGGCCACCAGCTCGGCAGCTTCTTCGGCGTATGGCTCGGCGCACGCGTGTACGACGCGACGCACTCGTACCTGCCGCTGTGGATCGGCTCGATCGCGCTCGGCGTGCTGGCCGCGCTGCTGCACCTGCCGATCGACGATGCGCGCATCGTGCGCGCCGCGCCGCGCGGGGCCGCATGGGCATGATGCGCGCGGCCTTGGCCGCAGGCGTGCTCGCGTTCGTCGCGTGGTGCGGCGCGGCCTACTTCGACGCGGGCGTCGCGCTCGCGCTGCTCGAGCGCGCGGCGTCGTGCAACTGATGCGGCAAGCCGGCGTGTGTGCAGCGGCTAACGACGCTTCGGCAACGTGGCGAGGCATCGAGCGCTGGCGACGCGCGTCGTCGTGATCGACGAGCGGCGCCGGATAGTCGACGCCGAGCCGCACACCGGCCGCCGCACGCGCGAGCGGCGACGCGTGCCACGGCGCATGGAGCGTCGCCGCGTCGAGGCCCGCGCGTTCCGGCGCCCAACGGCGCACGCAGGCACCTTCCGAATCGAACTTCCGCCCCTGCGTGACCGGGTTGAAGATGCGGAAGTACGGCGCGGCGTCCGCGCCGCAGCCGTCCATCCACTGCCAGTGCGCCGGATTGTTCGCCGGCCGCGGCGGGCGTGTCACATGAGCGTCACATGCGCGTCACATGCGCGTCGCGCGCGTCGGTCAGTCGAGGCGAAACGCCGCTTCGAAGCGCTCGACGAACGCGTCGAACTCGGCTTCCGGCAGATGGTTGATGCCCGCCGCGCGCTTGCGTCCGCCGCCGGTCGGGAAAGCGCGACAGAAGTCGTCGGCCCCGAGCGGCCGGCCATCGGGCACGCGCACGCTGACCACCAGCCCGCCCTGCGCACACGGCGACAGCACCGCAAGCGCCGCATGCGGTGCATGGCGCATCCGCTCGTTGGCGAGCATCCCGGTGGCGCGGCGCGCCCAGGGCTGAGCGGGCATCCGGATCACGGTCGCGCCCGGCACGTCGCGCAGCGGCACGAGCGCGCGGGCGCGCGCCATGTCGTCGCGATAGCCGTCGCGCAGCGCCGCGAACACCGCCGTGTCGCGCACGAATTCGAGCGGATCGACACACGGCAGCATCGCATCGGCCAGCGCGGCCGGATCGAAATGCAGATCGTCGACGCAGTCGCCGTACGCGTTGTAGTTCAGGTACAGCCCCAGCTCGGCGAGCGTGCGGCGGTCGGCTTCGTCGATCCCGCAGTCGCGCGCGAGCGCGCAGCCGAGCGCCGGCAGTTCGTCGCCGAACGCGGCGACGATCGCCCAGCGCACGTACCGCCCGGCGAGGTAGCGGTTCACGAGCGCGCTCGTGCATACGTCGGCCGACGTGTCGATATGGGCGTCGAAATGCGGCGCGCCGGGCAGTTCGCCCGCGAAGTGATGATCGAAATAGCGCACCGCCGCGCCGTCGCGCAGCAACCGTGCGCAGGCGTCGCGGTTCTGGTCGTGCGACACGTCGAGCACGGTCACGCAGTCGCCCGCCCGCGCGTCGATGCGCTCGAGCAGCCTGATGTCGCGCTTCACGCCGGTCACGAGCGTGCCGCACTCGCCCTCCGCGAGCCGCAGTTGTTGCAGCGCGCACAAGCCATCCGCGTCGCCGTTGAACGCGAAGAAGTGCCGCCCCTGTCGTTGTTCCTGCATGATCCGTTGTCCCTTCGTCGGCGCGTGAAATCGCTGGCGTTCGCATGGCGCGTCGCTCCTTGCCCATCATCTTCCGGCACGCGAACCGCGCCGCGCAATAGCGCCGCCGATGGCGCGCGGTTGCGGCGCGTATTTTGCCGCAACCGCTTGTGGGTACGCCGAAAAGCTGCGCGGGGGTGTCCTTCGCCGCGGCCTTTCGGGTAAACCCGTGACGCCACCTCGAAGTCAACGTCGTACCATGTCATACGACGACATACCACAAATCCCCGTCGATACTCGATACACCACGCCGACGCCGCCCAAGGCCATCGCCCCGCGCGTCGCCCGACCGGAGACTCCTTGACCTCGCCTGCCCTGCCCGCCCGCGCCGTCTGCGCGCCGGCCGTCCCGAAAGTGAAGTCGCACGTGCGCCCGCTCATGCCGACCGCGCGGCCCGCCGACCCCAGCCTCATCACACCCACCACGATGCTCCGCCATGCCGAACACTGATCGCCTGACCGTCGTCGTATCGAATGCCGCCGACGGCGAGCTCGCCACCTTCTCGCTCGCGTCCGACGGTGCGTTGGCGCCGCTCGCCCGCTACCCGGCCGGCGACGCCGTGATGCCGATCGCCGTGCAGCCCGATCGCGCGCGTCTGTACGTCGCGGCCCGCGGCGAGCAACCGGCCATCGTCGCGTTCCGCATCGCGCCGGCGAGCGGCGCATTCGCGCGCGTCGGCGCGACCGCGATCGACGCGAGCCATGCCTATCTGTCGCTCGACCGCAGCGGCCGCTGGCTGTTCGGCGCGTCGTACGGCGGCAGCTCGTTGAGCGTCTACGACGCCGCGCGCGTGCGCGACGGCGACGGCACGCCGCTGCAGGTCGTGACCGACCTCGCGAAAGCGCATGCGGTCGTCGTGTCGCCGGACAATCGTTTCGCCTACGTCAGCTCGCTCGGTTCGGACCGGATCTTCACGTTCGCGCTGGTCGAGGATGCCGACGGCCTGCGTGTGCTCGAACACGGCGAAACCCGCGTGCCGGGCGGCTTCGGGCCGCGTCACCTGCACTTCGCGCGCGACGGCCATGCACTCGTCGCGGTCAGCGAATTCCAGGCGACGCTCGCGACCTTCACGCGCGACGCGGCGAGCGGCCGCCTCGGCGACGCGCAGGTCAGCGCCCATCACCCGGCCGTCGCGGGGCTCGCGCACGGCCATGCGCGTCCGCCGGCGCCCGCCGTGCCGTCCGTATGGGCGGCGGATCTGCACCTGACGCCCGACGAACGGTTCGCCTATGTCAGCGAGCGGACGTCGAGCCAGTTGCTGTGCTATCGCCGTACGCCCGACGGCACGTACGCGCCCGCGCATGCGACGCCCACCGAAACGCAGCCGCGCGGCTTCGCAATCGATCCGTCGGGACGCTGGCTCGTCGCGTGCGGCGAGCTGTCGGAATACGTGTCGGTGTACGCGATCGCGCCGGACGACGGCACGCTCACGCCGCATGCACGCGTGGCGGGCGGACGCGGTGCGAACTGGATCGCGATGATTTGAACGATCGGACCGCCGACGGGCCGCGCCGCCGGCGCGATCAGCGCCGCGCGCTTGGGGCCACGCCGGTCCAACGCTTGAACGCGCGCGTGAAATTCGCGCGGTCGGTGTAGCCGACCCGCGCCGCGATCTCGTCGACCGGCAATTGCGTGCCCTCGAGCAGCCGCAGCGCGTCGCGCAGCCGGATTTCGTCGAGCAGCGCCGAATAGGTTGCGCCGAATTCCGCGAGCTTGCGCTTCAACGTGCGCGTCGACACATGCAGCTCGCGCGCGACGTCGTCCACCGACGGATAGCCGTGCGCGCCGCAGATCAGCAGGTTGCGCACGCGCTCGACGATGCTTTCCGCATAGCCGAGCCGCGCGAGCTCCGCGTCGCATTGCTGCACGATCATCTGCGCGGTCTGCGCGTTCGCCGTGCCGATCGGCTCGTCGAGCAGCGCGGCGTCGCAGCGGATGCGATTCGCGCTCGCATCGAAATGGCAGCGCGGCAACCGCGCGCGGTAGCGCTCGAACCACGGCGGCTCCGACCATTCGAAATGCAGCTCCGCGCGCGACTGCCACGTGCGCGCCGGCGCCGGGTCGAGCAGCGAGTTGAACAGCATCGCCGTCTCGACGAGGAAATTCTCGACCGCGAACTGACGCAGCCGGCCGAGCGGAAACGCGTCGTACACGTCGATGTCGACCGTCCCGTCGAGCTGCACGAGCCGCACCGAAAAGAACGGCACACGTGTCGGCAGATAGCGGATCCCGAGCGCGATGGCCTCGCCGAGCGTTGCGCAGCTCATCAGCCCGAAGCCGATCAAGCCGGCTTTGGTCAGACTGCTGCGCAGGCCGATCTCGATCGCGATCGACGGGTCGTTCGTCGCGTCGAGCAGGTTGAACACGATCGCCGCCTGCTGCAACGGCGTGATGCGCGCGTCGGGTTGCGCGAGCCGCTCACGCTCGACGCCCGAGCCGGCGAGGATGCGATCGCCGTCGATGCCGCGCTCCTCCGCCAGCATCAGCATGAACAGCGCATACGCGGAGGACACCGTCGCCTTGTGCAGCTGGCGCGCGGCATCCGGGACTGACTGGGCCATGCGGCGGACTCCCGGGCGGTTTCGGCGGATTGTAGCGTCGGCGGCCCGTGATGACACCGCGGCGCGCCTCTAGGGCGTGCTGCCTGCTGCCTGCTGCCTGCGGCAATGGCCGGCGCCCCGCACGCGATGGCCCGAAATGACACCGCAATTGGCACCGGCGGCCCTCGCGCGCGCGGCTCGTGCGGCCTATCCTGCCGGGATCGGCATTGCGCCTCACTTTTTCCGCATGGATTCCGGTCGATGAGCCAACCCGCACCACCCGTTTTTCGCGACGACGCGGACAAGGTCGCGTACGTGCGCCGCGAGGTCAACGCGGCGAGCGACGCGCTGCGCGCGCGCTTTCCGTTGCTCGACCAGCAGAGCCTCGTGGGCACGACCGTGATGGCCGTATCGGTCGCCGCGATGCTGGCGATCGCGTGGCTGTACGCGCGCGGCGCGATCGCGTGGTACGTCGCGGTGCCGGCCGTCGCGTTCGTCACGTCGCTGATTCACGAGCTCGAACACGACCTGATCCATCTGATGTACTTCAAGAAGACGCCGTGGGCCCATCACCTGATGATGGCGCTCTGCTGGCTCGCCCGGCCGGGCACGATCAACCCGTGGACGCGCCGCCGCATGCACCTGCATCATCACAAGGTGTCGGGCGGCGAATCGGATCTCGAGGAATTCGGCATCACCAACGGCGAGCCGTGGGGTATCAAGCGGCTGCTGATGCTCGCGGACGGAATGCTCGCCGTCGTGCTGCGGCCGCAGGCGATGCGCCGCAAGGTCCGCCGGTACGTGGCCGCGCAACCGGTGCGCGACGCGGCGGAGCGCGCGCAATTGCGCGTCGAGCAGGTGTCGTCGTACATGCCGCTCGGACACCTGTACTACGCGCTGTGGCATGCGTTCATCGTCTACCACGCCGGGTCGTTCGTGCTGCATGCGTTCGGCTACGCGGCGAGCGTGCCGGTCGTCATCGCGCGCGCGATGCACGTCGTCGATTTCGTCGCGGTCGTGTGGCTGGCGCCGAACTTCGTGCGCAGCTTCTGCATCAACTTCGTCAGCTCGAACATGCATTATTTCGGCGACATCGATCCGCGTAACGTGATCCAGCAGACCCAGGTGCTCAACCCGTGGTGGATGCTGCCGTTTCAGCTGTTCTGCTGCAATTTCGGCAGCACGCACGCGATCCATCACTTCGTGGTGCGCGATCCGTTCTATATCCGGCAGCTGACCTCGCGCACCGCACACGCGGCGCTGCGTGACGTCGGCGTGCGCTTCAACGACGTCGGGACGTTCAAGCGTGCGAACCGATGGGGTGCGCGTCGCGGTCCGGCCGGCGGCGCGCCGCACTTGCAGCAAGACGCGTGAGCACGGCATGCGCCGATCGCGTCATTCGGCGATGGGCGGCAGCGGGCCTTGTCCGCGGATCCATGCGTGGTTCGCGAGTTCGGCCATTTCCTTGTCGCCGCGGCTGTCGCCGTACGCGAACAGCGTGGCGGGCGGCCGGTTCCCCCACCAGCCGCGCAGACGCACGACCTTCTGCGGGCCCCAGCAGTTCTCGCCCGCGAGCCGGCCCGTGAACCTGCCGCGCTCGAAGGCAAGGCGCGTGGCGAGCACCGTATCGATGCCGGCCGTCTTCGCCCACTTCTCGAGATACAGCGACGGCGATGCGCTCACCAGCACAACCTCGTGACCGCGCGCGTGATGCTCGCGCACGCGCTCGAGCATGTCGGCGCGCACGAGCTGCGGCAGATAGTCGTCGACGAAACTGCACGCGAGGGCGTCGAGCGCGGCTTCGCCGGCCGGTCCGAGCGCGAACCATGCGAACTTCGCCTTCGCGTCGCCGCGCGACAGCAGCCCCGCTTTCATCGCGACGATCCACGGCAGCGCGCGCAGGCCGGCCCACGCGAATCGCCGCGTGCCGACCGCGTAGCGAACGAAATGACGGAAGCTGTCGGAGGTCGTGATGGTGCCGTCGAAATCGAATGCGGCGACGATGCGGTCGGTCATGGCAACGGGATAACGATGAAATGCCGGGGAAGATAGCAGACTCTAGGCAAGACACGTGAAACCGGATCGCGTGGGGTGGAGCATGCGGGCATGGTGGGGGCGCTGCTGGCGTCGATGGCGTTGCTTGTGTCACCCGGCGTTGTGATCGGTGCTGCCGTTGTATCCGCCGCTCTCACCGCCCCCGCTCAGCGCTGCGGCCGCGCCGCCAGCGCCGCCGGCAACACGACGTTCATCAGATGATCCGCGCGCGACAACAGATCGGTCACGCGTTCGTCGAGCGCGCGCAGCTGCGCCGGTTGCATCCCGATCTGCCGAACCGCCTGCGCGACGATGTTGCGGCGATCGTGCAGCGTGCGTTCGACGCCCGCGTCATCCGGCGCGCGCACGACGTCCGCGACTGCGCTCAACGCGGCGAGCACGATCACGAGATGCTCCTCCGCGTGACGAACCTTCGCCGCGAGTTCTTCGGTGCGGCGCGGAAAGAAGCCGAGCGAATGCTTGAGCGCGCCGAGCGCCGCGCGGTAGTCGACCTCCGCGGACGCCGCGCCGAACCAGCGCTCGAACCTGCCCGCCTTGCGCGTCGCCTGCGCGAGCATGCCGGCCATCATGTCGGCCGCGCCGAGCGCGTTGAACTCGCGGGTCGTCGCGGCGACGGCCTCGACGAGGTTGCCGGCCGTCTCCAGCGCAGAGTCGCCGATCGTCGCGACCGTCGCGAGCTTGAGCGGCACCAGTTGCCGGATGTGCCGCTCGATGCGCGGCGCGCAATCGGGATAAAGATTCGGGAAGCGCGCCTGCGCCGCGCGAAAGCACGCGTCGAGCTGCGGGTGATTCGATCCGCCGAACAGCGCGCGGCCGGGCGCATCGACGTGCGCCGCGCGCGGCGCACGCTGGGGCACCGGCCCGAACTCGAGCGCTTGCGGCACGGGCCGCGCGGGCGCGCGTTCGCCCGACGCGCCCGCGGCGGGCGGCGGGTCGAACAGCGGTCGCCCGACCGTGCGCACGGGCGTCGTGTCGAATTCGAGCGGCTTCGGCCCGTCGGACGGCTTCTTCATCGCGTGTGTCCTGCCCCGCGGCGGTTCGCTTGGCGCGGCCGCCGGTCAGACGGCGCCGCCGTATGCGCGCACGAAGTCGCCGAGCCCGCGGTTGTAGCCCGCGCCGACCGCCTTGAACATGAACTGGCCATCGCGCCGATAGAAGCTGCCGACCTGGACCGACGTCTCCATCGAGAAGTCTTCCTCGAGCGCGTACTTCGCGATCACCGCGCCGGACACTTCGTCGGCGATCTGGATGTAGCTGTTACGCACCTGGCCGAAATTCTGGCGGCGCGCTTCAGCCTGATCGATCGTCACGATCACCGAGATCTCGTCGATGTCGGCCGCCAGCTTCGTCATGTCGATGAAGATCACTTCGTCGTCGCCGTCGCCGCTGCCCGTGCGGTTGTCGCCGCTGTGCACGACGCCCAGACACTTCGACGCCGGCATCCCGCGCTTCGGAAAGTCGTCACCGGGCTGGATGAACGTTTCGTTGCGATCCATCGTGCGCACCTCGCTGTTGTAGAACACGAAGTGCTGATCCGAGATCAGCTTCGGATTGCTCTGTGCGTCGTACTTGCAAAGAAACACCGACACGTCGAGATCGAAGTCCGTGCCCGTGTCCGTCCCGTTCGCGTCCCAACCGAGACCGATGCGGAATTTCTGCGTGCCGGGCGCTTCCTTCGACAGGTTGACGCGACCGCCTTTCGACAAATTGATCATCTGAACCTCTTCTGCTGGAACCGCCGTTGCGCCGGCGGCAATGCCGGGCCGCACCGCGCGGCCCTTCGTTTGATCGCTTGCGCGCCGCGCGCTCACTCGCCCACGACGGCGGCCCGGTCTTCCTTGCGTTGCACGACGATCGACGACCCCACCGCCGCTGCGATCGTCGCCGCGCCGATCAGCCCGGTGACGACCTCGGGCACGTCGAGCTTCACGCCGACGAACATGATCGTCGCGAGAGCGCCGATCGCCCAGAACGCGCCGTGTTCGAGATAGCGGTACTGCGCGAGCGTGCCCTTCTTGAGCAGCACGAGCGTCATCTCGCGGATGTAGGCCGCGCCGACGCCGAGGCCCAGCGCGATCAGGAAGATGTTGTTCGACAGCGCGAAGGCGCCGATCACGCCGTCGAAGCTGAACGACGAGTCGAGCACTTCGAGATACATGAAGCCCGCGACGCCTTCGCGCACCACGCGCGTGCCCGTATCCTCGCCGCCGACCAGGTCGCCCACGCCGTGCGCGATCACGAAGCCGATCACGCCGAACGCGCCGGCGAGCAGGAAACTGACCTGCTCGGTCGCGGGCACGTAGAACGACGCGACGATCACGATCGCGAGCGTCAGCGCCACTTCGAGCGCCGTGATGCGGCCGAGATGACGCATCGGGCCTTCGAGGAAGCCGATCCAGTGTTCGTCCTTCTCCTTGTCGAGCATGAACTTGAAGAACACCATCAGCAGGAACGCGCCGCCGAACGCCGACACCTCGTGATGCGCGGACGTCAGCACCGCCGCGTACTTCTCCGGCGCTTCGATCGCGAGCGTCAGTGCGTCGAGCAGGCCGATATGGCCGATCACCGCGACGATCAGCAGCGGGAACACGAGCCGCATGCCGAACACCGCGACCGGCAGGCCGAACACCATGAAGCGGTTGCGCCACTTCTCCGACCAGTTCTTGAGGACCGATGCATTGACGACCGCGTTGTCGAGCGACAGCGAGATTTCGAGCACCGACAGCACGGCGACGATCAGCATGTCCTTCACGCCGCCGAGCAGATAGGCGGCGACCAGTGCGAGCACCGTAAGGGCCAGCGGAATCTTGAAGTCTTTCAACATGATGGAGTAATCGGGTTGGGGAAAAATGGGCGAGCGGGTCGCGCTTACTTCGCGCGCACCCAGTCGCAGAATTCCTGCGTGATCAGTTGCTCGTAGATCTGCTCGTCGCTGACGTCGAGCGATTCGAGATGCAGGAAGCCGACGTTCGGCATGTCATCGGCGACTTCCGCGAGAAAGTCGAATTCGCTCGGATCGCCGACGCCGACGAGCGACCAGTACAGCGGGAAGTGCTGCGATTCGGCCAGCAGCTGACGTACGCGCTTGCGGTCGTTCTTCGGGTTCTGGCCGTCGGTGACGAACAGCACCCATGCGGGCAGGTGTCCGTTCGCGGGCGTCGACGCGGCCGGCGCCGCCTCCTCTGCGGCGCCGAACAGCCGGCTCAGGAAGCCGCGTTTCGCTGCGCGCTTCGGCTCCGGCGCCCTGAAGAAGAAGTCGACGATGTCGTTCATCACCGGCGCGTACTGCGTGCCGCCCCACTTGTCGATCCGCGCGTTCAGCACGTGGTCGGAGATGTACGCGCCGTAGTTGTCGGGCGTCGCGGTCGGCAGGCGGTCGTAGCCTTCGGTGAAGGTCCACGTATCGACTTCGCCGTTGTCGTCGAACTTCAGCGCAATGCCGAGGATCCGGTCGTGCGTCTCCTGGATCACGCCCGATTCGTACAGCGGCTTCGCGGAGCCGGAGATATCGAGCGCGGCGCCGACGCGCACGACGGGCGGCTTCAGCAGCTGACGTTTTTCGAGGACGATCGCGACCTTCGCCGCGCGTTTCTCAAGCGTAATCATGCGGGGTTCTCTCAGTTGTGCTTCGGAGCGAATCGGGTGATCAGTTCCTGTTCGAGCTGGCGCAGGCGCGGTGCGTCCTGCTCGCGCTGACGCTTGCCGTCGGCGATGATCTGCGTGACGTCGTCGAATGCGCCGAACAGTTGTTGCTGTGCGTATTCGAACGTGTCGGTCGAGATCACCGGACGCTGGCCCAGCTTCGCGATTTCCTGCGCGTTCTGACGGTTCAGGTCGGCCTGGGCGCGGATCGCCTCGTCGGCCGCGTCGTAGGTCGCGTTCGCCAGCGCCGCGGCGCGCTTCGTGCTCAGCTGCTCGAGGTAGAGCGCGAAGGCATTGGTCCATGCCGGGATCAGCACGGTCTTGATCGTCATGAACTTCGACGTGAGCGTGCGTTTCTGGTCCTGCTCCATCCGGATCTGCGGCGCAAGCTGCTTCGACATCAGCATCGCGCGATCGAGGTCGTCGAGCTTGCTTTCGAGCGCGTCGATCTTGCGTTTCACGTCGAGCAGGCGTTGCGCGGCGAACGCGTCGTCCGCAGGATGGCCTGCCGCGGCGTGCGCGCGCAACGCCGCAAGCGCCGCTTCGCCATGCGCTTTGGCCTGTGCGAGATCCTGATGCAGCGCGTAGTTGTCGTTGTACATCCGCTCGAGCTCGTCGATGCCGGCCTTCTGCCGCTGTGCGTGGTGTTCGAGCTCGACGACGAGCGTGTCCATGCGCTTGCTCACCGACTCGTACTGCGAAAGAAGCTTCTCCTTCGTCGAGCGGAACAGCCGCGTGACCTGCGTGAGGAGGCCGCCCTTGTCGGCGCCGCGCGGGTCGAGCCCCTTTGCCGTCGCGATCAGTTCGTTGAGCTTGTCACCGAACTGGTCGGCGTCGGACGCGCGCACGCTCGCCAGGATCTGCTGCGAGAAGCCGGCGATGCGCGCGCCCTGCGTGGCGCCGAGCTGATCGATTTCGTCGACGGTGATCAGGCGCGCGGGCTCCGTCGGATGCGCCGGCGGCACTAGAACGTTGGCTGTGTTGGCTGCATCGGCCGCGGCGGATACTACGACGGGCACCGAAGACGGCATGGAAGGACGATCGCTGACCGCATCGGATTTCTTGTCGTCGAATAGCGGCTTCATGTGGCTACCACGTTTCCTTTTCTGCTTTTTGCTACGCGTTGTGGTGTGCGCAGATGCGCGCATCTGCGATTGACGTACGTGCTCTCTCACGTACGGCAGACGGACAATAAATGCCGACGGTCATCGCGTCAAGCGACGTGATTTTTACAATTTCCATTCGTTTTGTAAGGTCCTGTGCGGGCCTGGTGGCGAAAAGGCTGCGGTTATTTCGCTATCGGGGCAGTTTTCGGAACTCCGGAAGGCGTACAACCTTACACGCGCGACGAATGCGAAAGAGAAATGAAATGTCGGGGTTCGAGGGGTGCGCGACGGATC
The DNA here is from genome assembly GCF_000745665.1 of Burkholderia sp. WP42. Lineage (NCBI taxonomy): Bacteria > Pseudomonadati > Pseudomonadota > Betaproteobacteria > Burkholderiales > Burkholderiaceae > Burkholderia > Burkholderia sp. WP42. The sequence continues at coordinate 61,387 of NZ_JQJT01000035.1, forward strand.
GGTGGGCATTCGATGCTCGGAAGATGGAATGCTCCGCGGCTGGCTTGATTGACCGTGATCGGGCAATAAAGCGCGGCAAGCAGGCCGCGATGAACCGCGTAGTACGTCGAATTGCTCGTCACGATGAAGGCGGGCCTCATGCGCAGTAGAGCGAAGGGATTGCATTGGTCTGCGTGCGCAGTGTGCAGTGGATGTCGGCCGGCGTCGGGGGTGTCGACTTGGAGGTGTGCGACGCGCGATTGCATGCGTGTTCGCGTCTTCGTCTGGATGCGATCGATGCGCATCGGTCGCCTGATCGAACAGAGCGCCAATGTCCGTGGCAGGCACGACGTCCCTGGCGGGCCGAAGACGCATGACCAGCCCCGGCAGCCCTGCCAGCGTGGGACGCTCTGCCGGGAAATCGAGGGGCTGGCGGGCCGCCACCAGAGTTTGCTATACTCTCGGTCTTCCGGAGAGATGGATGAGTGGTTTAAGTCGCACGCCTGGAAAGCGTGTATAGGTTAATCGCCTATCGGGGGTTCGAATCCCCCTCTCTCCGCCAGAACACCCTAAAAGCCCTTGAGTCTTCAAGGGCTTTTTTCATTGGTTCACAACACTCGTTTCGCCGAGCGAGCCTGAGTTTTTCGTGGATCAACCCGCCTTCGCGCTACCTTCTTCGTACGTCGCTACATCGCAGCTCGGCGTTCTCTACTTCCGCCCAAGCCTCCGTGGCAGGCGTCACCGGCGAACGGTCAATTTCGTTACGCACGGGTGATCGCCGGACAAACTGGTACTCCCCGACGGTTCGTGGGCATACGTGTTCGAGCGCTCGCCCCGTGCGCCGGCGCATGCAGGGAGAATTTTTGATTGCAGTAAGCCCGGCACGAATGGCGAGCATCTCTCATTTGTAGAAACCGAGAACTGCTCAAGCTGGATGCAACCGTCAATCGCGGCTACGTCGCGATGCGCCAAGCCGATTCGAAAGAAATCTCATATCACGACCCGATTCGGCTGGATCAAATCGAATGGCTCAGGACGGTCCGCAATTCCTGCGCAGACAGTGCGTGCTTACTCGACGCATATCGCAACCGAATCGCCTATATCAAAGGCAGGATATCAAGCACCCATCCGTCTTATCCGGATGAAAAATCCGGTCAGGAAAGTGACTGATGCTGGCGTACGTCCAGGTAGGGGGCGCGTGCGCACTCGTGCTCGACGTTGCCGACGGAAAGACGATGTGCCCCTTATCATCCGGTGACGGGATATGACGCCGCATCGGAAATCGGTAATTATTTACTCACAGCATAACGAGACAGCCACAAAATAGTAAAAATTACATGCCTGATGGTTTCGAGAAGACTTTCAAAAATGGTTACCGGACATTTACCGTATTGAATTCCCTTTGATATGATCTTTCGCGCGATCAGCCGAGGCGCGGCTTATAGGATTTCCGCACTAAAATGAAAGCAAATCCAAATAAATCGTTATGTGTTTGAAAGATTCATTTGGCACTGACACAATTCCGGCGCCGGGATGTCGGATAACGATCGCGTTCTCGAGAAACGGGGTAATGGCATGAGCGGGGAAGTATTGCTGAAGGTGTTGCGCGGCGGTTACGCGCAGTTCGATCGCATCGTCAAACTCGACACGCCGCTCGGCGAGGACTGGCTCACGCCGCTGTACGTCAAGGTCAACGCGCGACTCGGGCGCAATTTCGAAGTGACCGTCGACGCGTCGTCCGTCATGGGCGACAAGATCAAGCTCAGCGCGCTGATGCTGCAACCCGTCACGCTGTGGATTCGCCAGACCGACGGCGGCTATCTGCCGATCCATGGCTATGTGCAGCGGGCTCGCCGCCTCGGAAACGACGGGAGCGTCTCGTATTTCCAGCTTCAGTTTTCTTCGTGGCTGAGCTTTCTGAAGCTGAGCAGCGATCGGCGCGACTGGCAGGAAGCGAGCGGCTGGCAAATTCTCACCGACGTGTTCGACAAGCATTCGCAGGCTTCCGGTAACTATGGGCAGGAACTGCGCGCGGCGATGCGCTCGTATTCGCACCGCGTGCAGTGGGAAACCGACTGGAATTTCGTGCATCGCAGCCTGGAGGAAGTCGGCGTATTTGCGCGCTTCGATTTCGCGAAGGATGGCAAGTCGCACAAGGTCGTGATGATGGACGACCTGTATTTCGGGCCGTCACTGCCGAATTCGGAGATGAAGTTCAGCCACGCGGGTACCGACGAGGATTTCGATGGCCTCACGCAGCTGAGCGAGCAGCAAGATGCACAAAGCGCAACGCTTGCGCTCGGCACCGTCGACTACAAGCGCCCGGATCTCGACAAACAAATCAGCATGCCGGCGGCCGACCTGGAAGATCTGCCGGGCCAAGGCGAGGATTATCTATATACCGGCTCACAGACCTGGGCCGAATCCGATGCCGGACAACAACAGGCGCGTATTCGAACCGAGGAATGGGCGTCCAGAGCAAAGCGCTATTTTGCGATCGGTAGTCCCCGCTACGCGCTGCCCGGCTACTGGTTCAAAGTGTCGGGGCATCCCGTCCTCGACGCATTGCCTGACGAAGAGCGCGAACTGTCGATCATCGCGAGCGATTGGCTGATTCAAAACAACCTGCCAGGAATGGACGCCCTAACCCGCTTCCCGCGCAGCCTGCGCAGCGAGATCGAACAGGTGAAGGCGGCCGGGGCCGGCGCGACTGTGAGCCACCGCGATGGCGGTATCGGATTCTTCCACGTCGAGATCGAAGCGCAACGCCGCAAGACGCCGTTCCGCAGCCCGTTCGAGCATGACAAGCCGGAGATGCACTTGCAGACGGCGATCGTCGTAACCGACAGCGACGAAGAAATCGCCACGGACGATGGCAATCGCGTGCGGGTCCGGACGTCGAACAGCCGGAACGATCGCAATACAAAGTCGACGTCGTGGATTCGCGCGGCGATGCCGGACGCAGGCTCGAAGCGCGGCGGCTACTTCCCGTTGCGCAAAGGTGATCAGGTGCTCCTCGGATTCGTCAATGGCGACTGCGACCGGCCCGTCATCGTGTCGCGTTTGCATGGGGGCGCGACGATGCCGGTGTGGCACACGCACGGCCTGCTGTCCGGGTTTCGTTCGCGTGAGTATGGCGGCGACGGCTTCAACCAGCTCGTCATGGACGATGCTACCGGTCAGAACCGGGTCCACCTTTACTCGTCGAGCTACAGTTCGCACCTGCATTTGGGCTATCTGATCGAACAGAGCGACAACACGCGGGGGTCGTTCGTGGGCAGTGGGTTCGACCTCAAATCGGAGGCTCATGGTGCGATCCGGGCCGTTCAGGGTATGTCTATCTCGACCCACCCCGCCGCAGTACAACCAATGAACGTGTCCGCGGCGACCGATCAGCTCGCGGCTTCGGAAGCCGTGCTCGAAACGGTGTCGCAGGCGAGCGAAACGAATCGGGCCGAGAGCTTGCAGGACGGCAGCGATGCGTTGAAAGCCTTTACCGAGATGACGCAGCACACGGTGCCCGCTGCAACAAAAGGCGGGCGCACCGCTGGCGGCGGGACGGGGAACGCCAATGGCTTTGCAAAACCCGCGCTGCTACTGTCGAGCCCGGCCGGCATCGGACTGTCGAGCCATCAATCGATTCACACATCGGCTAATCAGCAGGTCAATTTGGTGGCGGGGAAAAACGTTAACCTCGCAGCCGGGAAGTCGTTTCTCGCCAGCGTAATGGACAAGATCAGCCTGTACGCCCAAAACCAGGGAGTGAAAATCTTCGCGACGAAAGGCGCGATCGAGATCCAAGCTCAAACCGATGCGCTGACAATGCTGGCACAACAGGACGTCAAGATCGAGAGCGCGTCAGGGCGGGTGATCCTGCGCGCGGAAAAGGAACTGATTCTCAACGTCGGCTCCTCGTATATCAAGATCACGCCGAACATGATCGAAAACGGGACGTCGGGCCAGATTCTCGAAAAATGCGCATCCTGGGACAAGCCCGGTGCGTCGACCATGACGTTGCGAGACCCACTAAACGGTACGCCGGTGTCCAAACACGGCGGTTACGCGGACGATTTTTCTGGCTGAGCGGATGCCGGCTTTTGATGCACGATAACGACTTGCGATTCAATCTGACATGACGGACAAGCACCCTCCCAAACAACCGCCGAAAAAGCCTGAGCCGGACGCCAAGCCGGCGTACACGCCACTTGCATGGAGCTATCCGTTTTCTCCTTCTACTCAGGGAGGTGCATCTCCGGACACCACGGATCCCCTCACCTATATGCAGGTGCTTGCGACTGCAGAGGACGGCTTTTATCCACTGGGAGCAAGCGGGATCTGGCATGGCGGCATTCACTTCGGTCAGAAGACAGGTGAAGCGCTGAAGCAGGACGAGGGAATACGGGCAATCGCCACGGGAGAGGTCGTCGCTTATCGGCTCGACAAGGAATACCCCACGCTGACCTATCAGGACCAGCGCCACGCGCTGTACTCGCGCGGCTTTGTGCTGATCCGCCATACACTGCAATTGCCGCCCGCACCGAAAAAGCCCGAACCCGCGCCGGCACCGTCGAATGCGCCGACAGCACCCGCCTCCGGAAACAATGCGACTCCTCCGGCCCCCGCTCCGACAAAGTCGCCGGCGCCGTCCGGGCCGCCGCCCGGTGAAACGCTGACGTTCTTCAGTTTGTACATGCATACGCTCGACTGGAAAACGTATAAGGCGATGCTTGATCAGACCAAAACGGACAATGCGGCCGCCAAGGCGTCGCAGTTCACGCTTCCGCCGTATCTCGAAGTGGAGCGCTCGTATCGAGCATTGAAACCAAACGCGCAGGGCGTTCCGAAACCGAAGCCGGTCGATCCCAGCGCGGCGGGCGACGATTCATTGCCGCAACCAGACGGGAACGATTCGCTTCCCCAACCAGTATCAGGGGTCCGGGTTCGCATTATTCCGAACGGAAAGTTGCTCGGGTTGCTACCCGAGGGGACGGAATTGACCGTGAATGAGGCGGATAATGGCGGCCGGAACGGTTGGGCAAAAATCACGAAGATCATTAAAGGGGATCCGGTTGGCCCCATCGTCGGGCAGCCTCCTGATGTACAACTGAAGTGGGGTTACGTTTTTGTCTCAGAGCTCGAGCCGATTCCTCAGTCGGGCCCCGTCGATAAGGTCGTTGTACTCAAGAAGCCATACCCGGTCAAAGCGGGAGACATCGTCGCGCATATCGGACAATACCAACGGTACAGAGAAGCGAAGCACACTCCTCCGCTGCCGACGCGGCCATTGCTGCACCTCGAAGTTTTTGCGGGTCCCGACCTTCCGACGTTCATTGCCAAGAGCCAGTTACGCGCAAAAGAGTTGTCAGAGGCAGATCCGAATATGGAAAAGCCATTTTTGGAAATTCTGGCCGGCGCAAAACTGGTAACGAAGGTCCGGGAACCGGACTACGTTCTTCAGCAGACTGGTTTGAAACTGGCGCCGGTCAGCGATTCGAAATCGCGGTGGGTCAAGGTGCAGCCCAAAACTGTCAAGATGCCTGCCCCGCAGCCGGAGCCCCCTGCTCCGGCTGGGACCGGGAAAAAGCACAAGCCGAAGCCGGCGAAAAAGCCGGAGCCCATCGAGACGCTGATCGGGAGCCCCTTTTGGATTGACAGCGGCGTGGTGCTGATCAATCAACTGACCACGGCACCCATCAAGGGTTGGAAAGACTTTCCGCTAAAAGTGAGTCAGGCAGACGGACCCGCAGCGGACTTTCGCAACGTGTTCCAGATCGTCGAACTCGAGAAGCCTGGCCCGCAAAACTTTGCCCGAGAAGACAAGGACGCGAGCGGAAAAGCGATACGCTGGTGGAATGTGACCCTGGGCACGAAAGACGGTGGAACGCTTCAAGGCTGGGCGCGCGAACGCGACCACCCCAAGGTGACGCTGTGTAGTCCGTGGGACTGGCCGGGGTTCGAACTCGTCGATAACAGTTCGACCACGATGGTCGATATGTTCAAGCGGTATCTGTTTGTCGCCGGGCTCGCCATGGGAGAGGATCAGGACAACTTCAAGCCTAGTGCGGACGCATTGGCCACCAGCGACCTTATCCAGAAGCTCGAAAAGGCAATTGACACCAACCACGACGGCAAGGTGACCGCAGCGGAATTGGCGGACGCGCAGAAAATGCCCTGGCTGGCCGAAGCGATCTCGCACATTGTCGTGAAGAGCGAGAGCGAATGGGGCGGCAACATGGGCAAGTGGGAGGACATCACGCCTTACATGAAGCTCGTGCCATGGAAATGGCAGAACGAGATGGAGCGGATAAAGAAGCTCCAGTGGTGGGAAGAGGTTCAAGGGATCGACGCAACGATTCTTCCGAAAGAGCCGAAGCCATGGCATTTTCATCCGATCGGGTTGATTGGGAATTTCGCGTGCGGCGATGGAGACTGCATTCCGTTGGTTGAGGCCCAGCGGATCGCACTATTTATTTCGGCATCGTTCGAAAACGGAAATCCAAAATTTGACGGATGCGCCGATAATTTTGACGGCATGGGCATGTCGTTTGGACTGATCCAGTGGAATTTTGGAATGAATACGCTTGGCCCCGTCCTCAAAAAGATGCATGATGCCGACCCTCAAGCGTTTGAAGCTGCATTTGCTCCCGGAACGAATTATCAAGCCATCTGGAGCGCGATAATAAGCGGGGATTTCGCCGCCCAAAAAAATTGGGCGATTGCGCAACAAAATAGCAATAGGGATAATTGGCAGAAAACATTCAAGGCCATCGGATCGAATGAAAAATTTCAAGAGATTCAAATTAAAGAGGCAGCAAAATATCATCAAGATATTCTAAGCTGCCTGAAGCTCTTACGGGAACTGCGCCCCGACCTGATGAAATCCGTGCAGCTCGTTACCTACTGCGCCCTCTATGATTTATGCGTACAGCAGCATGACTTAAGCAAAGCATCGCATCAGATAGCAGAACGCGTTGCCACGGAAAAACCAGCCACACAGATAGAACTTCTTAAAATCGCAGTTCAAGAGAGAGCCAAAACAGCCAACCCTAAATGGATATTCGACGCCACCAGCCGGCGAATGGGAATTATACAACAGAAGCCATACCCACACCCACCAGTCAAGGGTGAGAAGCCCATGCCAAGAGACAACATCAATTTCAAATTACTTAGTGGAAAGGCGGATAAAAATGTCTGCGGATTGTAAAAAATCATTAATAAGACTGTTGCTCGTAATTGTTATCGCGACAAGTGCCGTAAATGCAATAGCGGAGGTAAAATACGATACCGTTGAATGTGGGCCTGGTGACGAATGCACAACGACCATCACCAACGAAGCAAAAAACCTGTGCCCGAATGCACCACTGCAGATTTCTTGGAACAAAAATAGCAGTTGGACGTTAGTATCATGTTCATGCAATTGTTCTGAGCAGGACAATAAGAACTGGTTTGTTGCTCGCAATGGATCGGTTATTGGCCTTGAGATTGGCCGCCGTTTTCCCCGATCATTTTTCTCGGAAAATCTAAGTCCAATGGTGCCAGACATCATGGCATCGCATTCCATGTGCAAACCGGCGGATAAAAAGATGATCGATCAAAGCACATTTATATTGCTCGACAAGCAACCATCAGCCGGAGAAAAGGATCCATATTGCTACGACACGATCTATGTTGTAGAAAGAGACGGCAGCATTAATTTCATCGAGGATGGTAAAAAAGTCAACAACCGATCCTATTTCTCTGGCCTCAGCGAATCGGACAAAAATAGTTTAACAACCATCACCAAAAGAACACTTCCCTCATGGAAAGCCGCTGCTGATCACGAAAGCAATAATTATTTTTTAGTAGTGAGCGAACGTGCGTACCTCTATGACCGACCACTCCCTCAAGCCGCAGGAAAGGCGTACCTAATAGCTGGCGACAAAGTTGAAACACTGGGAAGCCCTCACGATGGATATATCAAATTTCGCTACATAGCGAAAAATGGGAAGATTATCGAAAAATGGGTGAAATGTATCGACATAAATTATCCCGACAATAAAATCAGACCATGATTTCATTTAGCATTCGACCACTCCAAAATTCCGCGATGCCCACTCAGCCTAAACACGAACTATTGCCTGCGCCACTTAGATAGGGAGTTGACTATTTGAAGCCTCTTCTCGGAAAACGAAGGACTGACGTGATGGACCTGATTCGTATCGGTGACGACACGGACCACGGCGGCAAGGTCGAAACAGCGTCAACTTCGATGCGCTTCGACGGCCGCTATGTCGCCCGCAAGGGCGACCGCGTATCGTGCCCGCAGCATCCAGATGTCTCACCGAACCTCATCGAGGAAGGCGACCCGTCGATGACGGACGACGGCATCCCGATCGCACGGCATGGCCATCGCGCTACGTGCGGCTGTCACCTGATCTCGAGTCTGGCGTGATTGGGAGATGGAACACCGCACGCGGCTCACACCAATCAGCAGTCTCGGAAAAACAGCCCCGCCTGCTGTCGAAGTCACCGATCGAGTCGTTAGGTGATACGGGCTACTCCGCTTCATAACACTGTGAACCACAAATCCACTTTTCATCGAACATGAGGATTCTTTACAAAATCGCAACGCTCCCCCTACTCCTGACCATTTCATGCGGAGCCCATGCCAGAGCCGATATCTGCAAAAACGAGCTAAGAGAATTGGTTGTACCTCCGCTCAAGCATGTTGCGGTGAACAAGAAAGACATTCACGTGGATATTGCCGATGCGGCTAACGGAGTCTATAGCATCAGACTGTACGTCGCTGCGGATAGCCCCGACAATCTTGACAAACAAGTTACTATCGGTTGGATAAACTTGGATAAGAATTCGATGCAAGCATTGGATCTGACACGAGACCCCGAGCATCCAGACATACTAGGAGTAGATGAGGTGAAATTACGAAAATTCATTTCGAATTGCATCCACTAGCCATCGATGGCAGCCTCGAACTGCGACGAACTCAGCCAGAGCAACTCGAAACCTGAAATTGACACATTTCCCCGGAATCCAGGATGCACCAATTAAAAGTACGCGCCTTCTGATTTATTCTGCCTTATATCACCTCGCAAAATTCCCGCCCAGGCCACAAACACAAATGCGACACCCGATGAATATCACGAAGAAAACCATCACACTTGCATTTATCGCCCTACCGGCAATCGCTTTTGCCGACGCAGCCATCAACAATGGGAATGCGTACGACGACTTATCACGCATCAATGCGGAACTAAATAAATCAAAAACCGAATTAAATTCGACATATCAAAAATTATACTTATCCACACGATACAAGAACGAGCTTCAGCAAGCGCAGGAAGCTTGGCTCGCTTACCGGAGCAAGCAGTGTACTGGGTATGTTGCAGCTGAGGCGTCGGCATCTCAAGGCATCGGCTCCAGCCTAATTACGAAAGAATGCCTCACTACGATAACAAAACAGCGGGTTGATTATTTAAAGACGCTGCTTCAAAAATAGTGAATTGAGCCAGCAATCGATAGCCAATCTTACGAAAATTAACGTCACACGAGCCGCACACCATTGACAAGGATCCGCACCTACACGATCCCCACCAAAAAATTTCGATAAATCCTCACCGGAATCCAGCCCGACAGAGAAATGAGAAAATTATTCATCACCCTCATCCTGACAATCACTTCCCTCATTCTGCCCGATGTTTTTGCAAAATCGTCAAACTCACAGCGCAATCACGCATACACCGGAGTAAAGATTGCATACGCAACGTCGGAGTTGACAAAATGCTCATTCCAATACAGCCCAATCAATTTTTGTGACGACGAGCACGTCGCCGCATACAACAATACGCTGAACTCGGCACCCGCTAATTTCAACGGTCACTACATAATTTTAGCGCGCCCGGAATTTGAGAAATACCACCAAAAGTCGGTTGTCGCGATCGACACTCAATCGGGATTGGCATACCCACTTCCAATTGACTCGTTTTCCGGATTCATGCACGGCCGCCCAACAGCCAAAGACGGAGGGCAGATAAGTTACTCTATAAACAGCAACAAGGTTTGCATCAGAGGCGCAATATTGGTCTACCGGTCGTTCGAAGAAGGAAACTTCTGCTTCGAATTTGTCGGAGACAAGTTCATCGGGCATCACACCGAATATATGTATCCTTAAAAGGCGTCTCCCCTGGTCCGCAAACTTCGCGAACCAAGATGGGGCGCCCCTCCCCCTCAAGGATGCCGAATATAATCCACCAACGCCCGCGTATACTCATCCGGCTCCCGATCGACCAAACTGACCGCGATCGCCACCGCAAACCCGGCCGGCACGCCGAACACGCCCGAACTGATCGGCTCGATACCGAACCAGGTCGGCCCCGCAAACCCGGTAAGCTGCGTGAAAAGCGGATACGTCGACACGATGTAATACACGCACACCGCGAGCCCGGTCACCATCCCGGCGATTGCACCGCGCGTGGTGGTCCGCTTCCAGAACACACCGAGCACGAGTACCGGAAAGAAACTGGACGCCGCGAGCGAAAACGCCGCGCCCACCAGAAACAGAATCTTCCCCGTATTGAGCGACGCGACATACGACGCGAACAGCGCCACGCCAAGCAGCAGCACCTTCGAAATCGTCACACGCCGCTGGCTCGTGGCGTGCGGCGCGACCATGCAGTAATAGACGTCATGCGACAACGCGTTCGCGATCGTCAGCAGCAACCCGTCCGCGGTCGACAGCGCCGCCGCCAGCGCGCCCGCCGCAATCAGCCCCGACACGACGTACGGCAGGCCCGCGATCTCCGGCGCAGCGAGCACGACCATGTCCGGCTGCATCTGGATCTCCGACCAGTGGACGATACCGTCGCGTATCACCTCGACCACGCTGATCAGGTCCGGTTCGAAGTGATGCCACTGCGTGACCCACGCCGGTAGCTCCGCGATCGGCCGCCCGACGAGGTTCGTGAGAATCTCGTACTTGATCATCACCGCGAGCACGGGCACGCTCAGGTAGAACAACGCGATGAAGAACAATGTCCAGCCGACGGAGCGCCGCGCGGATGCCACCGACGTCGTCGTGTTGTAGCGCGTGAGGATGTGCGGCAGGCTCGCAGTCCCGAGCGACAGGCACAACAGCAGCGCAAGAAAATTCCGCTCGCGCGGCTTGCGCGCATCTTCGCTCGCCGCGGGAAACGGCGCGTGCATCGGCACCGGCGGCTCGGCCCGCGCGAGCAGGTCGTCGCGCGCCTGGCCCCACGCCACGCGCGCCGCCGTCGGGTCGCGCGGAAAGTCGGCAAGCTCCCGTTCCCGCTGGTTGATCTCGCGCAGCGGCCCATTGTGACGCCGCAGGTCCGCCAGCTGCTCGACGAGTCGCCGGCGCGCGTCCGCATACGACGCCGGCAGGCGATCCAGTTGCGCCTGCACGAGCGCGGCTTGCCGCCGATACTCAGCGCGCACCTGCTGCTCGTCGGCGGCGTCGCGCACCTGCGCCTCGCGCGCCGCGATGCGCTCCATCAGCTTGCCGTAATTGAACTGCGGCACGGGCCCGAGCCCGTTCTTCATCGCGATCAGCGACACCGGAACCAGAATCGCACTGATGAGAATGACGTACTGCGCGACCTGCGTCCACGTGACCGCACGCATGCCGCCGAGAAACGAGCACACGAGAATGCCGGCGAGTCCGCAGAAGATCCCGATCGCGAAATCGACGCCGATGAAGCGCGTCGCGATCAGCCCGATCCCCTGGATCTGCGCGACCAGATAGACGAACGAGCACAGGATCGCCGCACCCGCCGCGAGCGCCCGCACCGCGGTGCTCGAAAAGCGCGTGCCGAGAAAGTCCGGGATCGTGTACCGCGCGAGCTTGCGCACGTACGGCGCGAGCAGGAACGCGACCAGACAGAAACCGCCCGTCCACCCCATCACGTAGGCGAGCGCGTCGTAACCGGTTGCATAGAGCGAGCCGGCCAGCCCGATGAACGACGCCGCCGACAGCCAATCGGCCGCCGTCGCCATCCCGTTGAACGCGGACGGCACGCGCCGCCCGGCCACGTAGTATTCGACGAGATCGGACGTGCGCGACAGCAACCCGATCACCGCATACACGGCGATCGGCACGAACAGGAATACGTAGCCGATCCACACGCCGGAGCCGGTCGCGCGCTCGATGCGCCACAGCAGCAGCACGAAGCCGAGAAAACCCAGCGTGTAGAGCGCGTAGGCGCGAATCAGTCGATGCGTGAGCATGGATCAGCGCCCGGTTCCGGTTCCGACGTCGTCGGCATGCGCGGCATGCTGGTCGTACGCGCGCCGCAGCAAGCGATCGGCGCGCTGCATCAGGCCGATGTACACGACGATCAGCACGAGGTACACGAGGATCGCCCCCTGCGCGCCGAAGTAGAACGGCAGGCTGAAACCGGCGAAGCGAATGCCCGCGAGCGCGGGTGCGAAGAACGGCACGACGAACGACACGGTGAAGCCGATCGTCATCAGCACCGCGATCAGCGCGACGTTGAAGCGCCAATAGCGCGCATGGGCGCGCGCGAGCGGCTCTGGGACGGGCGGCGGCGCAGCGCGCGCCGGACGGGACGAAACGGTCATGCCGTTATTTAGCAAAAAGCCCCTGCGCGGAGCAATCGGGATTGCCGCGCAGGGGCTCGTGCGCGCAACGCGCGCGACAGGAACGCTTACCGCACCTCGGTGAGCTGCTCCAGAATCGCCGGATTCTCGAGCGTGGAGGTGTCCTGCGTGATCGCCTCGCCCTTCGCGAGCGAGCGCAGCAGGCGCCGCATGATCTTGCCCGAGCGCGTCTTCGGCAGGTTGTCGCCGAAGCGGATGTCCTTCGGCTTCGCGATCGGCCCGATCTGCTTGCCGACCCAGTCGCGCAGCGCCTTGGCCAGCGCCGCGGCCTCGTCACCTTCAGGGCGCGAGCGCTTGAGCACCACGAACGCGACCACTGCCTCGCCCGTCGTGTCGTCCGGCCGGCCGACCACGGCCGCTTCCGCCACCAGCTCGTGCGACACCAGCGCCGACTCGATCTCCATCGTGCCGAGCCGGTGGCCCGACACGTTCAGCACGTCGTCGATGCGCCCCATGATCGTGAAGTAACCGGTGTCCTTGTCGCGCACCGTGCCGTCGCCCGCCAGATACAGCCCGCCGCCGAGCTCCTCAGGGTAGTAGCTCTTCTTGAAGCGCTCCGGGTCGCCCCAGATCGTGCGGATCATCGACGGCCACGGACGCTTGACCACCAGGATCCCGCCTTGCCCGTTGGGCACGTCCTGGCCCGTCTCGTCGACCACCGCGGCCATGATCCCCGGCAGCGGCAGCGTGCACGAACCGGGCACCGTCGGCGTCGCGCCCGGCAGCGGCGTGATCATGTGGCCGCCGGTTTCGGTTTGCCACCAGGTGTCGACGATCGGGCAGCGCTCGCCGCCCACGTGCTTGTGATACCACATCCACGCGTCCGGATTGATCGGCTCGCCGACCGTGCCGATGATGCGCAGGCTCGACAGGTCGTAGCTCTTCGGGTGGACCTTGTCGTCGGCGTCGGCGGCCTTGATCAGCGAACGGATCGCGGTCGGCGCGGT
>NZ_JQJT01000036.1:0-74794 GCF_000745665.1 Burkholderia sp. WP42
ATGCTTCGTACGAACCGCTGCCGGTGTCGTAGCGCTCGTCGACGATGCGGCGGTACAGCGCCTGGATCTGCTCGCCGTAGATCGCCGCGCCGCGCAGCACCATCTTGAAGCCGTTGTAGTCGGGCGGGTTGTGGCTGCCGGTGACGACGATGCACGAATCGACGCGGCGCTCGCCGCCCTTCAGCGCGAGCGGCACGCTCGCCGCGAAATAGCCGACCGGCGTGGGCACCATGCCGACGTCGACGACGTCGACGCCCGCCGCACGCAGGCCATCGGCCAGCGCGCCGACGAGTTCCGGCCCGGACAGGCGGCCGTCGCGCGCGACCACGACGGCGTCGCCGCCTTGCGCGCGCACTTCGCTGCCGAACGCGCGGCCGATGGCGCGCGCCGTGTCGGCGTCGAGCGTCTTGCCGACCACGCCGCGAATGTCATATGCCTTGAAGATGGATTGGGAGATCATCAGTTCTCTCTCGGTTGCGTGCATGGAAAACGCTCGGACCGGCGCGTACGCATGGCCGCCTGCGCTGCCGCCGCGCAATCGCGGCGCACCTGGGCGACGGACCAATTCACATGCGCGCACGGCAGCAGCGGCATCTCGTCCCGGCGCGCGCAATGCGCGTTGCCGTGCGTGGCCGGGGCACCGGATCGCCGATACGGACGACTGCCGGCGATGCGCTTCACAATGTCGCCGGTTCCGCGTCACTGCGGATCGCCGTGCACCGTCGCCGCGGCCGCCGACGCGCATGCAGCTCGCCCACACGACGCGCGCGTCGCGTCGTCGTTCGCGAACCGCGTTGCAAATCGCCACCGTCCTGCCACGGTCGAGCCGCATGCACGGCTGCCGATGCGCCGGCCGCGTCGCTTCCGCCCCCGCCGGTCGTTCGATCAGGCACTGTACGTCGCACACACGCCGACGGGCCGACAAAGCTCTGAACGATTCCGCCAGCGCGCGCCACGGCTACGACGGCATCGCATCCCCAGCCGCACGCGCCGCACGCGCCGCGCTCAGTCCGTCTGCGCGAGATACGGCGACGTGAACACGCGCGGCGGAAACGGCGCCAGCCCGCCTTGCGGCGTGAAGCTGTAGCGCAGATACACGGCGGCCGTCCATTCGCGATACTGATACGCGTTGCCGAACGACGCGGTCGCGCCGACGGCGAGTTGCGGCGCGACCTGATATTCGCCGCGCGCGGCGAGCGAATACGCGACGCCCGTCTTGCTGTGCGACGGGTACAGCGCGCCCGGATCGAGGCCCACGGCCTGGCTGGCGGCCGCGTTCGCCGCCGCTTGCGCCTGCATGCCCGGATCGAGGGGGAAATACGGCACCGCGTTCTGCCGGTAATGCTGCACGCCGATCGAGCCGTTCAGATCGTAGGTGAACGCGCCGGTCCTGCCTGAATACTCGACCGGAATGTTCAGTATCACGTACTGCTGCGGGCTGAAGTAACCGCCGTGCCCGTACGTGAAATACGACTGGTTCTTGCTGAAGCGCATCCACGTCGCGTTGACGCCGACGGTGAGCGTCCGGTCGGCGTCGTTCAGGATGCGCGTATACGCGCCGCCGCTGCCCTTGCCGGAGAAGTTGCGCTCGACGTGATGGCCGTCGTAGAAGTCGAATCCGGCCGCGACGTAGGTGCCGCTCGTGCCGTCGTCCCAGCTCAGCGTGCCGCGCGCGCCGCTGCGCATCACGCCGCCCCACTTGAGGCCCGCGCCGGCGTCGCGCGCGCCCGCGTACGACAGCACGCTGTCGGTCACCGCGCGGCGCGTCACGGCCAGCGAATACGCCGCGCGATCGGTGATCGCGCCGTTGTAGCGCGCGCCGCCGACGATGTCCTGATACGGAAACCCGACCGGCGTCGCGCCGATCTCGGCCTGCACCTGCTTGCCCTCGTAGCCGAGCGCGACGCCGACGCCGCTCGCGGTCTGCGAGCCCGGCGAGCCGCCGCCCGCCGCCTTCGACAAGCCGGCGCCGAATCGCGCGAGGGTCGGCACGTCGGTGCTCGCGCTGCCGCCGTCGAGCATGACCGGCGTGGCCGTCACGACGACGTGGCCGTTACCGGCCTTGATGCGCCCTTCGATCGGCGCCTCGATATCGGTGAGAGCCGACAGCCCGGCTTCGCCGGTCCGGTTGCGGAACACGAGGCCGCCGGTCAGCGCGCTGGTCTGTTCGCGATTCACCTGCGCGAGCTCCGACGCGACGTCGAGCAGCTGCGCATCGGCGTTCGCGCCGCCGTCCGGCTGCGGCGGCTGGCTCGCGGGCCGCCCGCCCGCATAGCCGGCCGGCGGACGCGGAATGTAGCGTGGCGCCGCATACGGATCCGCGTCCGTCTGCGCGAGCACGGGCTGCCGTGTCGCCTGCGCCTTCGCGCCGCCGCGCGCCAGCCTGCCGGGCCGGGACGCAGGCACGGGCGCGGGCGCGGCCGCCGATGCAGTCGCCGATGCCGCGGCACGCGACGCGGGCGACATCGGCCACGGCGTCGCGACGTAGCCCGCACCACAGTCGTCGTCAGGGCTGCCCGACGCCCCGCATTCGGGCGACGGCACGTCGGCCGCCGCCTCCCGATACGACCGATAGCGCGGCGCGGCCGCGGCGCGTCCCGACTCCGCCAAGCCGCCGCCGTCGCCGCCGTAACCGTCCGGATCGCGCGCAACGGGCAGCGGCGCGGCGCGCGGCGCCGGACGGGCCTCGGGCATGGCGGACGGTATGACGTAGGTCGCGGGCGGCGCGGGCGGCATCGAATAAGGCACGGTCGGAACGTAAGAGGACGGAGAGGGCCACGAAGGCGCGCCGGGCGCCGGCAGCGCCGCGCCGGAACGCGTCGACGGACGCGCCGCATCGACGGCGGTCTTGCCTTCGAACGGATTGGTGCCGGGCAGCGGGTTCGCGCCGATGCGCCGCAGCGCGTCATCCCAGCCGCGCGGCACGTTCGCGCGTGTCGGCTTGCCGGACGCGGGCGGCGTATTGGCCGCCAGCAGCGCCCGCTGCAGATACTGCGCGGCGAGCGTGAGCTTGCCTTGCGCGCGATACAGGCGGCCGACGGCCGCGAGCAGCGCCGGATCGTCGGGCGCACTGCGCAGCGCGCTCGCCGCGAACGCTTCACCGTCGCGCCACGCCTTCGCGCTGCTCGCCGCATAGATCGCCGCGATCAGCAGGCCGACGTCGTCCGGGCGGCGGGCCAGCGCGACCCGATAGCACTTCAGCGCGTTCGCCGGATCGCCGGCCGACGTGTACAGCCGCGCGAGCGCGCCCTGCAGCTCCGGGTTGTCGGGCATCGCGGCCAGCCACGGCGCGATGACGGCGTAGCCGCCGGCGAGGTCGCCTTCGTCGCGCACCTGATCGGCGCGACGCACGACGATGTCGAGATTGAGCCGTTCGAAGTCCGCACGCTGCGCGGGCGACAACTGCATCGCATCGAGCCGCCGCATCGCCTCGGCCACGCGCGCATCGTCGTGCGCGGCCGAGGCGAGCCGCGCGTATTGCAGCAGCAGGCCCGCGTTGCCGGGTTCCCGGCCCAGCGCACGCTGCACGATCCACAGCGCGCGCGCGGCGTCGCCGGCCTGCGCGTAGCCGGCGGACAGCTGCGCCGCGAGCGCCGGCACCGACAGGCCGATGCCGTCCGCCTCGTGCAGCACGGCGAGCGCCTTCGCTTGCTGGCCGTTGCGCACCAGGCGCGTCGCGAGGGCCACCTGCTGGCCGACCCACAACCGGTGCTGCAACGTCGTCATCGCCGCGGTGCGCTGCGCGGGCGCTATGCGCTCGAGCCGCTGCAGGCCGACGCTCCAGTCCTGCGTCTGCTCGGCCAGCAGCGCACCGGCATAGAGCGCATCGGGCATGTCGGGCCGCTCGGCCAGCAAGCCGTCCATCAGGCTGCGCGCGGAGGCGATCGCACCTTGGCGCACGTACACGCGCGCGAGGTCGAGCCGCAGCCACGGATCGTCCGGATTGCCGGCGAGCGCATCCTCGAACAGGCTGCGCGCCGCGCCGAGGTCGCCGTGCGCTTCGGCCTGCCGCGCCTGCGCGGCCTCGGCCGTACTGCGCAAGCGCTCGAAGCCGCCCGCCTTCGCTTGCTGCTCGGCGCTCAGTTGCGTCGCGAACTGCAACGCCTCGTCCGCGCGCCCCTGCGCGGCCAGCGCGCCGACCAGGCCGCGCATCGCGTCCGGGTTGTCCGACTGGCGCCGCAACGCCATCCGGTACGCCTGCTCGGCGCCGGGCGCGTCGCGGTTCTCCAGCAGCGCGTCGCCGAGCAGCACCTGCGCGGTGACGTTCGACGGGTCCGCGAGAATCGCGCGCTCGAACAGTGCCTTCGCCTGCGCGAAGTCGCCGTTGCTCTGCGCGCCGAGCGCGCTGCTCGTGTAGAACCAGTAGGTCGCGCTGTCGAGCGCCGAGCGCCAGCGCGCCGCATTGCCGCCGCGCGACGCGCGTTCGAGATCGCTGCGCGCCTGCGCGAAGCGCTCCTGCTTCAGCGCGACGATGCCGCGCCCGCCCAACGCATCGCTGTCGTTCGGGTTGGCGTCGAGCACGGCGTCGAAACGCGCGCGCGCCGCGGCGAGGTCGCCACGATCGAGCGCCGCGAAGCCGTCGTCGATCGCGCGGCCGCGCGCTTCGTTCGCCGCGCCGCGCCGATCGGGCTCGCGCGCCGCCAGATCGGGCCGCACCATGCTGTCGTAGCGCGCCTTGACCGGCGCATCGTCGGGCGCGACCTTCAGGTACGCGAGATAGCGCGCCTGGTCGGACGGCCGCGCCGCGAGCCACAGCAGCGCCTGACGCCAGCTTTGCAGCGCGTCCTTGCCGACCTTGCCGTCGCCGGCCAACTGTTCGAGCCGGTCGATGCCGTCGCGGCGCGTCGCGTCGCGATAGGTCAGATGTTGCGCATAGGCGAGCGCGTAGCGCGGATCGTCCGGGTTGTCGCGCGCGAGCCGTTCGAGGCCGCGCCGCGCATCGTTCCATCCGCTCGGCGTGGCCGCGAGTGCCTGGAAATACTCGCGCTGCAGCGCCGGCGACGACGGCACGCCCTGCAGCGCGCGCTGATACTGCCGCACGGCCTGTTCGCTCTGCCCGCTTTGCGCGAGGCGGCGCGCATCGCCCAGCTCGGCGTCCCGCGCACTCGATTCGCCCAGGCGGCTCGCGAGTTCGTCGATGCGCGCGAAGCCGGGCGCGGTGCGGCGCAGTTGCTCCAGATAGCGGCGCGCGCCGTCGAGATCGCGGCGATCGGCGAGCACCATCCCCATTCCGAACAGTGCGTCGGGCTGATTCGGATCGACGCCGAGCACCTTGTTCCACGCCTGCGCCGCGAGATCGCCGCGACCGTGCGCCTGCCAGTAGCGGCCCTGATCGACGAGCACTTTGAGCGCGTCGTTGGCGGCCTGCGCCGCATGCGGCAGCGCCAGCGCGCACACGAGGCTCGCGACACCGCCCGCGCGGGCGCCGAGCCCGCGTAACCGTCGGTCGCGCATGTCACTCCTTCAGCCGGCGCGCCGCACGCGCACGCAGCAAACGATAGAACAGCGCCGCCGCGATGAAGGCGCCCAGCACGCCGACCAGCGCGAGCAGCACCGGCCGCCCCGACATGACCCAGCGCACGTAGGTGAGCGGCGGCAGCGCGCCGAGGTGATACGCGGTGTCGGTCGACGCGACCGTCACCGTGCGATCGCGAATCACCACCGTCGCGCCGCGGATCGACGCGAGCAGATCCTCGTCGAGCAGCGCCGGCCCGAGCACCGCGTCCGCATGGCCGGTCGCGCCGATCAGCGCGACCGCGCTGCGGGTCTTGCGCAACGGCGATTCGAAGCCGGCGATCACCGCGCTCGCGCCGTCCGCCACGATCGACAGGCCGGCCTGCACGCGCTCGGCGCCCGGCGAATCGGCCGCGACCGCGCGGCCGAACAGGCCGCCGAACACGCCGCCGCGGCGCTCGTCGTCGAACGGGATGCGCGCGGCCCAGCGGCTCAGCAGCGGCTGCGAGTCCGGCGCGCCGAGTATCAGCAGATCGCGCGACGCGAACGCGTCCACGCCGGCCGCGTCGGTCACCGCCACGCCGCTGACCGGATAGCCGGTCGACGCGCCCATCCGCCCCATCGCGAGCAGGTACAGGCCGTAGACGTCCGCCGACGGCTCGTTCGGCAGCACGACGGCCGTGTCCGACAGATCGGCCATGCGCGTGAACGGAAAGCCGCTGTTCGCGAACGCGGCCAGATCGGGCAGCGCGATGTAGTGCGGAAACGACGACACGTCGATCGTCGAGCCCGGGTCGATCGCGCCCGCGACGTTCTGCAGCAGCCGCCCGGTGCATTTGCCCTGATCCGGCATCTCGTAGAAGAAGTTCAGCGCCAGTTGCGCATGCGGCGTCACCAGCGGCGGCGGCACGTGCAGCGTCGCGCGCGCGGTGCCGTCGGCGACGAACGGCAGGTAGCGGCTCAGGCTCCAGTTGGCCCAGTCGCGCGCCGGAATCGGCAGCGCCTTCACGAACGTATCGTCGACGCTCAGGTTGAGCGACGAGCGATCGGCGCGCAGCGTCGGCGTATAGCGATACCGCAGATCGATCGGCGCGCCGCGCGTGTTCCACGTAAACAGATCGGGCGCCATGCGCAGATCGAGCCGCACCGGGCCGGCCTGGTAGCCGGACACCGACAGCGCGCGTTCCGCCGCCAGTTCGCCGAAACGGACCGGGCGAACCGACGACAGCCAGTTCGGCGCGTCATACGGCACACGCGGCGCGGGCGGCTGCACACCGGTGACCGTGGCGCGCGTGCCCGCGAGCGGGCCGCGGCCGAATGCGAGCGCCAGCGCGGCCGCCTTCAGTTCGGCCGGCGTGCGTCCGAGCACCAGCAACAGCTGGCCGTGTGCGGGCGCGGGGCGGTCGGCGACCGCCAGCGTCGGCCCGTCGATGGCCGGCAGCGGGACGCCGTCCACCCGATCGTCGGTGGTCGCGAACACCACGACGTTGCCCGCTTCCGGCATGGCGCCGACGCGCACCGGGAAGCGCGCGCCGCGATACGACGCGAGCGCGCCGAACCACGATGCGACGATGCCGGCCGCCTCCAGCGTCTCGCGCGACGGCCGCGCGGCGAACGCGAACGGCAGCTCGAGCCGCCGCACGTCGCGCTGATCGAAGAACGGCGCGGGCAGCACGCCGAGCTCGGGCGGCTCGGGCAGCGTCGCATAGGTCAATTCCAGGCGGCTCGCGTTGCTCACCGTCGCCCACAGCGACGAACTGGCCGGATTCTCGCAGCCGTTCGTGTAATGGCCGATCAGCTGAACGTTCAGATGGTTGTACTCGGTGACGAAGCGCGGATCGATCGGCACGTCGCGTGCGACCGTCATCCCCGCCTGCGCGGTCGGCAGCGGCAGCGTCGCCGCCACTTCGCCGTTGACCAGCACCTTCAGCTGCGACAGATCCGGCAGCAATGCGGGCGAGTAGCTGTAGACGAGGTGCAGCGCCGCTGCCGTGACGACCTCGTCGCGCCGCACCGAAAACGCGACGCCGTTCTGGCCGTCCGTGCCGTGCAACTGCAACGGATCGCGCGCGCCGAGATCGGCGAACGTCAGCGCCTGACGCCGGCCGCCCGGCACCCGCGTGCCGGGCTCCGCCGTGGTCGGCAGCCGGCCGGCGCGGCGACGCTCGGCTTCGTCCTTCGGCACCGGCTCGGCGAGCAGCGGCGGCGGCGCGACGGCGGGGCCGGCCGGCACGGCCATCGACAGTGACGGCAAACGATCGGCCAGCCGCTCCGGCGGCTCGCCGGGCGACGCGGCACGATCGAACGCGCGCACCGCGCCGGGCTGCTGGGCCAGCGCAGCGGATGCCCAGAGGCCCGACGCGACGCCGCTCGCGAGCGCGCCGAACGCGAACGCGCACGTCCGCAGCTTGCGCGGCAAGTGCGTGTGCCAGTTGCCGGCCCGCGCGCGGCACGCCGCGGCCGCCCCCATCGAAACGCGCGCGTTTTCACCCGCGTCGTCGCGCGTGCCGCCGCGCCATCGCGACATCCCCGTCATGCTGTCTGCCCTCGTGTTATTTCTTCGTGATTGTGTCGGCGGCGTCGCCCTTGCCGCTGCGGCCGCCGTGGTGACCGCGGTCGCCGCGCAGGTCGCCGTACAGGCGCGCGATCACGCGCAGCAAGCCGCGTATGCCGACCGTCGCGAGATGCAGGAACGCATGCGGCGGCGAGTCCGGCCGGCGGCCGGCCGTCCAGTCGATCCATGCGTCCGCGCGCGCGAACGTCGAGCTGACCAGATCGAATTCCTGTTGTTGCGACAGGGTCTCGAAGCGGATGCCGAGCCGCCCCGGTCCCGCGTACTCGATCGTCCCCGGAAACGCGTACTCGTCGACGCCGCGAAACAGCGACACGGTCACCTGTTCGCCGTCGGGCACTCGGGCGTCCTCCGGCACCGCGACGCCGATGCCGCCTTCCGAGTAGTCGAGCGTTTCGCACGCCAGCGTGCGGCCGTTGCCGAATCGCAGCATCACCGGAATGCGCGCGGCGACGCGATGCGACTCGCGCACCTGCCGGCGCTCGTTCGCCGCGGCGACCGCGAGGCCGAGGATCAGCAGGTTGTAGGTCGTCCACGCGAGGTTGAACGCCGTCGTCTGCACCTCGCTGCCCACGCCGCGATTCAGCGCGATATGCAGCGCGCCCATCGCGAGGCCGAACGCGTTCAGGATCACCAGGCTCAGGTACGGCTTCGAGATCGCCCAGTCGAAATAGCCGCGGTCGATCCGGCCGCCCTTGGCCGTGACGTTGAACGTGCCGAGCCGCGGATTGACCAGCGCGAGCAGCGTCGGCAACGCGATGTACGACGCGAGCACGGCCTCGTAGACTTCCGCCCAGAACGAATGCCGGAACCGGCTCTGCATCCGCGAGTTCGTCAGCGTCGCGTGCACGACGTGCGGCAGCGCGTAGAGCGCGAGCATCGTCGCCGATGCGTGGATCACGTGCGCGCCGAAGAACAGGAACGACAGCGGCGCGGTGAGGAACACCAGCCGCGGGATGCCGTAGAAGAAATGCATCATCGCGTTGAGGTAGCACAGCCGCTGCCCCAGCGTGAGGCCGCGGCCGAACAGCGGATTGTCGATGCGGAAGATCTGCGTCATGCCGCGCGCCCAGCGGATGCGCTGGCCGATGTGGCCCGTCAGGCTTTCGGTCGCGAGACCGGCCGCCTGCGGGATCGCGAGATAGGCGGTCGTATAGCCGTGGCGATGCAGCTTCAGCGCCGTATGGGCGTCCTCGGTGACCGTCTCGGTCGCGATGCCGCCGATCTCCTCGACCATCGAGCGCCGCAGCAGCGCGCACGATCCGCAGAAGAACGTCGCGTTCCAGAGGTCGTTGCCGTCCTGCACCAGCCCGTAGAACAACTCGCCTTCGTTCGGCACCTTGCGGAAGATCCCGAGGTTGCGCTCGAACGGATCGGCCGAGAAGAAATGGTGGGGCGTCTGCAGCATCGACAGCTTCGGGTCGCGGATGAACGAGCCGAGGCACAGCTGCAGGAACGAGCGCGTCGGCACATGATCGCAATCGAAGATCGCGACGTACTCGCCGTGAGTCGACTTCAGCGCTTCGTTCAGGTTGCCGGCTTTCGCGTAACGGTTGTGATCGCGGATCGTCCAGTGCACGCCGACGGCTTCGCAGAAGTCCCTGAACTCCGGCCGGCGCCCGTCGTCGAGCACGTGGATCGACAGCTTGTCGGCCGGATAGTCGAGCGCGAGCGCCGCGTAGATCGTCGGTTTGACGACGCTGAGCGGCTCGTTGTACGTCGGGATGAACACGTCGACGCTCGGCCAGTCCGCACGCGACGCGGGCAGCGGCAACGGCTTGCGCCCCAGCGGCCATGCCGTCTGGAAGTAGCCGAGCAGCAGCACCGCGGCCGCATACACTTCGGCCGCGACGAGCAGCGCGCCCCAGGCGGCGTCGAGCGGGTGCGACCACACCAGCGTTTCGGTGAGTCGCCAGAACATGTACCGGCCGGTGGCCACGACCGACAGCACGATCATCACGAGCGTCGCGTAGCGGCCGTTCACGCGCCGGATCGCGAGCGCACCGGCCAGGCAGCAGGTCGCGAACGCGAGCTGGCCGGCGTCGTCGAGCGGCACCGTACAGACGAAATACAGCGCCAGCGCCGCGCATGCGGCGAGCGGCGCCGTGACGAGCCAGCCGCTGCCCGGCAACCGGTCGAGCAGCCGGTCGAGCGCCGATCCGCGAGCGGCCTCGACAGCCGCGCTCATGCCACGCTCCGCGCATTCGCGCGCCGCCCGAGCGCGCGCTCGAGCCACTCGGCGCACGCGCCCAGATCGGCCGCGGCCTGCGAACGCGGGTCGTAGCGATTCACGGTCGTGCGGCACGCGAGCGATTCAGCAACGCCCTGGTCCGCGTGAATCACGCCGGCGAAGCGCGCCGCGCCGACGCTGTCGCGCAACGCGCGCAGCACGTCGCGGCCCAGCTCGCGCGACTGATCGACCTGATTGACCACGTAGCCGTCGCCGATGAAGTCGGTGCGCGTCGCCGCATAGGCGTCGAGCATGCGCCGCATCTGCGGGATCGACGCATACGACGCCGCGTCGGCGAGCAACACGGTCAGCACGAAATGCGCAGCCGTCAGTGCGGCGCGCATGTAGACCGACGAGCCGGGCGGCGTATCGACGATCACGATGTCGTCGTCGCCGAGCGCGAGCGCGGCGAGCCCGCGTGCGAGCCACGCCGGATCGCGATCGAGCATGCGCTCGAAGCGGCGCTGATCCGTTTCGCCGACCACGCCGAACGGCATCACGGCGATGCCGTCGACCACCGCGAGCGGCCACTGCCGCTCGCTCAGCGCCGCGCCGGCCAGCCCGTCGCTCATCTCGAGCGGTACGCCGAAATGCAGCTTCAGCGCATTCTGCGGATCCAGATCCACCACGCACACGCGATGCCGGCGCGACGCCGCGAGCACGGCCGCGAGGTTCGCCGCCAGCGTCGTCTTGCCGACGCCGCCCTTTGCCGACGCGATCACGACGATCTTCATGAACGGCCCGTCCATACCGGCGGCGGCTTCGGCGCGTCGGCCGGCGCGTAACCGCGCAGCCGCTCGAACAGCGTCTGCAGCGGCTCGGACGAGCCGGGTGCGCGCGTGCGGTCACACGCCGGCGACTTGCCCACCAGTTTCTTCAATGCGCCGGCGCTTCGATCGCGTGCGGCGGCGTCGGTTGCGGACGCTGCGCGCGTGTCGGCCGTCACGGCGTCGACCTCGGGCTGCGTGTGCTCGGCAGCGATCGGCGCGGGCGTGCGAGGCGCGTCGTCCGCTTGCAATTCGACACCAGCGAGCAGCGGCCAGCGCGCGCGCGCCGCATCGGCATCCGCTTCCGCGCGCACCTCGTGATAGCGTCCGGCATCGCCGCCGAAACGCTTGAACAACGATTCGATATCCCGTGAGCTCGACATAAGCTGCCCTGTTGTCATGACGGAGAGTCCGGTCGCGCGAACCGTTCAGTGCGGCGCGCGAGCGATGCGCAACTCGATCCGTGCGTCGTCCTGCGGCACGACGTCCTGCGTCACACGCAGGCCGGCCGCGCCGACGCTGTCGAACCAGCCCTGATACGCGCCCTGCAGGAACGCC
Organism: Burkholderia sp. WP42; assembly: GCF_000745665.1. Classification (NCBI taxonomy): domain Bacteria; kingdom Pseudomonadati; phylum Pseudomonadota; class Betaproteobacteria; order Burkholderiales; family Burkholderiaceae; genus Burkholderia; species Burkholderia sp. WP42. The sequence continues at coordinate 11,582 of NZ_JQJT01000036.1, forward strand.
GCCGACCAGCCGAGATGGCACGCGCCGAGCGCGCGCAACGGCGCCGCGTAATGAACGATGCGCAGAAATGCCTGCTCGTCGGACAGCTCGGCGTAGCCCCACTCCATTTCGCGCCAGCGCGCATTCAAGGCGTTCGTGAGATCGTCGGTCGACTCGCACGGGCCGAGCGGATGCGCGGCCGCGAAGCGCATGCCGACGCGCGCCATCAGTTGGCGGAGTTCGTCCTGATCGAGCTGATCGCTGAATTCGCCGGCAAGCGCCTCCAGGAACCCGCGCCATTGCGGCGACACCTGGCGCTCGAGAAGGTGCTCCAAGATTTCCTGCATGCGAGACGGCCCCGGTGAAATTGGATGATCGGTGTGCCCGCATCGTGCCTGTCGTGTGCGGGCATCGTGCCAACGGCGTTTTGGAAATCGTAGCGAATCCCGCTTCGCGGATGGGCGCCAACATCTAGCCCGGAGGCGACAAACTGGCAGACGTAACGGACAACGGGCCGGCTGCGTCAGTGCGGCCGTTTCGTGTGCTCGCCCGTCGCCGGGCGGCAAACACACTTCACGCGGCGCTGGGCGCGCCGCGCTGCATCGAGCGACTACGCGGGTGTCGTATCAGGCCAGGCCCGGCGACGATTCATCGCGGAATTCGCAGAACAACTCGCGCCGATCGGCGAGCACCTCGATCTGCTCCGGCGTCAATCCGGCGACGATCGATGCGACTTCGTCGGACATGCCCAGCTGCTGTTTCGCGACTTCGCGATCCGCATGCAGCAGGCGCTGCGCGAGCGTCAGGTATGAACGGTTGAATTCAGCGATTGCGTCGAAGACGTCGTCCTGTTCGGCCATGATCGTTCCTGTTATTGTCGGCCGGCCGTCGGATTCGGCAAGCCACGGGGCGCATGTTCCCGACGCCCGACATTCTCGACCGGATACTGTATGTGACGTATGCACCGCTGAACGGACAAAGCATAGATGTAATCCGCCAAATCGCGATGTTCTGCGATTGCCGCAATCGCCGCAATTACCGCAATTACCGCCGGCGCGGAATGGGACCTACGGGGACGGAACCGGTGCGTCCGGCCTGGCCTGCGTCAGGCGCTCGACGAGCGCCTCGAGCTCCGCCGGCTTCAGCGCAATGATCAACGACGCAATCTCATTCGAGATGCCGAGCTCGCGCGCAGCCACGTCGCAATCGATCTTCAGCATCTGCTGCATCAGTTCCAGGTAGGCCGGATCCAGCGCTTCCAATGCGCGGCAAATGTCGCCTTGCTCCATCATCGCGCCCTCCCGATAACACGCCCGTGATGTCGATGGATCGGCATTCCGACGCGTCGGCAGATGCCGTTCCGGTGTGCGGATGCAAGCCGCGCTTCGACGCGGCTGCCGTCGAATGAATACCATTTCAAAATAGTTCGTTGTGCAATTCGTGATGTCGTGATCGGCCTGTCCGATTCGCCCAGGATTCAGTCGTCGTTTCAATCCGGAACGCCCCTAGGATTTGTGCAACTGCACACGCTCGACGCAATGCGATTGCGCGGTGTGCAACGTCGATTGTCTGGGCGCCCGGACGCCGCATCGGAAACCGGCGTGGTCCGCTCTTCACTCCGAAATCATGGAAATATCGCTATGTTGAAAGTGACGAAAGCCGTCTTTCCGGTCGCCGGCCTGGGCACGCGGTTCCTGCCCGCCACCAAGGCGAGCCCCAAGGAAATGTTGCCGGTCGTGGACAAGCCGTTGATCCAGTATGCCGTCGAAGAGGCGATCGAAGCGGGCATCACCGAGATGATCTTCGTGACCGGGCGCAGCAAGCGCGCGATCGAAGATCACTTCGACAAGTCGTACGAGATCGAGGCCGAACTCGAGGCACGCGGCAAGGAGAAGCTGCTGTCGCTCGTGCGCAGCATCAAGCCGAGCCACGTCGACTGCTTCTACGTTCGCCAGGCCGAAGCGCTCGGGCTCGGTCACGCCGTCCTGTGCGCGGAGAAGCTCGTCGGCGACAACCCGTTCGCCGTGATTCTCGCCGACGACCTGCTCGACGGCCCGACGCCGGTTCTGCGCCAGATGATCGACGTATTCGACCACTATCATGCGTCGGTCATCGGCGTCGAGGAGATCGCGCCGGCGGATTCGAAGTCCTATGGCGTGATCGACGGCAAGCGCTGGGAAGACGATCTCTTCAAGCTGTCGGGGATCGTCGAGAAGCCCGAACCGGCGCAGGCGCCGTCGAATTTCGGCGTCGTGGGCCGTTATGTGCTGAAGCCGAAGATCTTCAAGCATCTGCGCGGGCTCAAGCCGGGCGCGGGCGGTGAACTGCAGCTGACCGACGCGATCCAGTCGCTGCTCACCGATGAACAGGTGCTCGCGTACCGCTACGACGGCACGCGCTTCGACTGCGGCAGCAAGCTCGGCTACCTGAAGGCGACGGTCGAATTTGCGTTGCGGCATCCGGAGGTCGCGGCGGATTTCGAACGGTATCTGCTCGCGCGGATGTCGGAGCAACTGGTCGTCTGACATGAATGCTGACCGCCGACGGATATTTCATCCACTATCTAGTTCGTTGCCGCTTAGATCGGCTTCTCTTTCGCGCATGTCTGCGGTGACTGTCACGCGTGTGGACGTCAATTAGCGGCCTGGGGGATGCGACTCTCACCATCCCGCTGGCAGCCGTTTGCACCGCATGGCTCGCGACGTCAATGCACGGGTGGCGAATTGCAGTCTCATGGTGGGTCTTGCTCGGCGCCGGAATGTTAGCTGTCGGCGTGACGAAAATTCTCTATGCCGGCTGCGGCATAGAGATCCACGCGATTCACTTTCGCGTTATCAGCGGCCATACGATGCTAGCCGCATCTGTATGGTCGATGGTTTCCATCCTGACGCTGCACGACGGATGGCATGTTCGTGCCCGCGCCGCGCTGCTGCCGGGCGCTGCCGTCGCCGTGGCCGTCGCAGTCGCACGCGTGTTCGATCATGCGCATACCGTATCTGAAGTCGCCGGAGGCTGGACCATCGGCATGCTCGTCGTGGCAGGTTTGCTCCGCTGGAAAACCGCACCGGTGCTACTTCCCTGGAGGCGCTCACCCGCAGCCGCATCGATGCTTGCCGTCTGCGTCGTCGCATACGGGTACCGCTCGCCAATTCAAGCCGCGATCGATACGTACTCGCCATTCCTGTGCGCACCGTTCAGATAGCCTGCCGCCCCTACCATACCGACACTATGCGGCACAGCCAAGATATCGAATCGTCACTCACATATCGCTCGAGCTGCAATCGCGGGGCGGCGCTTCTGGCCAACATTCTGTCGTCCAAGCACGCCACACGTTACGCACAATGCTGCCGATACGCCTCGCACCCTTCCCCTACGAATAACGCCGCAAACCGATGAAAATCCTCGTCTACGGCATCAACTACGCACCTGAACTCACCGGCATAGGCAAGTACACGGCAGAGATGGCCGAAGCACTCGCCGCAAAAGGCCACGACGTCCGCGTGGTCTGTGCTCCCCCGTATTATCCCGAGTGGCGCGTCGCATCGGGATATCGCGGGACACGATACGGAACCGAGTATCGCAATGGCGTGAGGCTGTGGCGAGCGCCGCTGTGGGTGCCGCAGCGGCCAAGTGCCGTCTCGCGCGTGGTCCATCTCGCAAGCTTTGCGCTGTCCAGCTTTCCGGTAATGCTGCGTCATGCGCTTTGGCGTCCTGACGTAGTCATCTGTATCGCACCGAGCTTGCTGAACGCACCAGGTGGGTTAGTCGTTGCCAGGCTGAGCGGTGCCCACGCATGGCTTCATATCCAGGACTACGAAGTCGACGCTGCCTTCAATCTTGGTATGCTGGACGGATCGTTGCTTCGCCGCACGGCAGTTACTCTTGAGCGCACCTTATTGAAGCGGTTCGACACCGTCTCGACGATCTCAGGGAAGATGATCGAACGCGCAATGCACAAGGGCATTCCCCCAAGTAAACTCGTGCATTTTGGGAACTGGGCAGACACTCGCTCGATCTATCCGCTCAAGCGGCCGAGCGAGCTTCGAGCTACGCTCAATATCTCATTGGACGCCACCGTCGTACTCTATTCCGGCAACATGGGTACTAAGCAGGGACTCGATGTACTGGCGGATGCAGCACAACGGCTCGCCATGCGCGACAACATCGTGTTTGTCTTCTGCGGTAATGGGCCTGCGCGTGACGACCTCATCACGCGCTGCAGCGGCCTGCGCAACTGCCGATTCATGAACCTGCAGCCAGCCAATCGGCTCAACGAATTGCTGAATCTTGCAGACATACATGTTCTTCCGCAACGTGCCGACGCCGCCGATCTCGTGATGCCTTCGAAATTGACGGGCATGTTCGCGAGCGGACGTGCGGTAATCGCAATGGCGAACTCAGGAACAGAGTTGCACGACGTCGTTTCGCAACGCGGGGTTCTGGTGCCGCCCGGCGATCCAGAATCCCTCGCAAGCGCAATCGATTCACTGGCTACCGATGTGCGAAAGCGAGCTCACTTAGGATTGGTCGGACGAGCCTTCGCTGAAGCCGCATTGTCACGTGAAGCGGTGCTCCGAGAATTCGAAGCCAGATTGTCGGCGTTGCGGCCTATCTCGCAAGGCAACTGAGCAAGCCGAATACCGAAGTCGCGGCATGCATGAGATGTGGCCCACCCCAGCGGGGGAAATACTCTTTTGTTCTCGCCCTCAAGTTCTCCTTGGGGCGAGACGCTCAACGACGCGCCTCGTGGCGCTGAAGCTCGATAGCCTTGACCGATATCAGATATTCATAGACGCACTGTAAGAACGTGTAGTGCCATCCTGCGCGCCCGTCCAGGAACGATCGACGGACAACCATCATGTAGAAAAATTTGAACAATGGTCGACACGGCATTCTGTAAAACAGCGCCTTCTGATGGAACCGTCGAACGTTGAAATCCCGGTCGAACAAGGCTTTGGACAATGAGAACTCGGCTTGGCGACGACGAAGAAGTTCGCCCGCTTCCATCGAAGAATAGAGATTGTGTTTGCCGATCCAGTGCGCCATGCCCTTGGAGAACGGAAAATGGTCGAGATCACCGGCGAGTTCGTGAATATCTCCATCGACGATGAGCACCTCGTTCACCTCCCGCTCGTAATGTACGCGCGACGGACGCACGAATCGGATGAAATATGGAGAGATTTGCGCATGCTTCAGCCACCGACCCAGGAAATAGTCTCGACGACGCACGCGGGCGGCCCCCGTCGCGTCCGAGGCATTGGCGACGAAGCGCCTCAGTTCATCCATCAGTTCGGATGACGGGCGCTCGTCTGCATCCAGAATCAACAACCACTCGTGCTTGAATTCGAAGTTCCGCAATGCATGGTTTCGTTGCGCTGCGAAGCCATCGAATTCGCGTACCACGACCTGCGCCCCGAATGCACTGGCGATCTGCACAGTGGAGTCTTCACTCATCGAATCGAGCACCCAGATATCGTCCACTCCGTTGATGCTTTTCATGCATCCCGGCAAGTCTGCCTCTTCGTTCTTCGTCAGGATCAAGACCGAAAATCCGTATGTCATTCAGCCCCTCTGCGCTTGCGCGAGTTGATTCGCCGGGCAGGCATACCGGCGTACACCGCCCACTGTTCTTCGAGCGGCCTCGATACCACGGCCCTCGCCCCTATCACCGCCCCTTCGGGTACGGTCACGCCCGGTGCCAGGAACGCTTCTGCACAAACCCACGCGTGATCGGCCACCGTGATCGGCTGCGTCACCAGCTGGAAATTACGGGAATGGATGTCGTGCGATCCGGCGCAGAGATGCGCACCTTGGGATATGACGACGTAGTTTCCGATCTTGATATCGGCCATGTTGTAGAGAATTGCACCATCCGCAATGCCAACGTGCGAGCCGACCTCGAGCATCCAAGGTGCCCAGATCTTCACGCGCGGATATACGTGAACATGACGACCAAGTTTGGCGCCGAACGACCTGAGCAACAGAGCGCGCCAGACATGCAGTGGCCTTGGGCTGAATCTGAATAGCAGGACGTAGGCTACGCCCCAAACGGCTCGGCGCAGTCGATTCGAAAAATTGAACGACGGCTCGGTGAAGGGATCGTTACCGTCAATAATCATACGATCGAGAAATCAGCGAAAGATATTTGTGCCCCAACGGCAAGGGGACAGCCCGATATTCTGCGTCGCAGTCAACGACAACCGACTCGGACATGCCGAGCCGTAAGTCTACCGCCCTCAGCGCCGGTTCAACGCACATCAATCCGCCAAAATCTAGCTGTTCGAGCACGCCAGCCCCGTCTCCCACTAGCTGCCCGCTATGATCTATCCAACGAATCTTCGTTTCGATGTACGTCAATTTTTCGAGAGCCGGATCATGAAGGTTAGCGTTGCCGTATGCGGTCGGTTTCACTTCCACAACTACATCGATCGACTCGACGAGCTCGGGATTCTCGACACGTTTTACTACTCGCACAAAGCACGTTCCTCTGGAACCGCGCTGACAAATGGCCGAGCTGTCAATATATGGGCAAAGGAATATGCGGTTAGATTCCACGCGAAGGTGCTGAAGGCGCGATTAAGCAATCAGCTGTTTCCGGCGTACCACGATCTGTGGCAGCTTGGCGTACGCCTCCGTTGGCGGCCGACGCCACTGCTGCACGTCATGGCACACGGCACCTCCCGACACATCGTCGCGAATGCGAAGCGCGAAGGATCGATCGTCATTGGCGAAGTGGTTAACACGCACCCGCTGTATCGCGATCGCCTACTTTCAGCTGAAGAGGACAAGCGAGGGTTGCCTCGCGTCGAGCGGATCAACCGCCAACAACGGAGGTTGATCGAGGAGGTCGAGATGTACGACTACATCCTCGCACCATCGTCGATCGTGAGAGATTCGTTCATCCAACATGGCGTCCCGGACAGCATCATCAAGGTAATACCATACGCCGCCAACGTGACCAGGTTTCACCCGCTGGAAGAGCGCGGAAGGGACACTAACCGCTTCAATATCCTGTGCGTCGGGCAGATCAGTCTGCGTAAAGGGCAACTCTATCTGCTGGAAGCAGTCAAGCAACTCAACGACAGGCATTTGCATGTGACGTTGATCGGACAGATCGATTCGACGATCGAATCGCTGCTATCTCCATATCGACACTTGTTCACGCACATTCCGCGGGTCGACAACGCTCAGCTCAATTCCTACTACAACGCGGCAGATCTGTTCGTACTGCCGTCGCTTGAAGAAGGACTCGCTGTCGTCTTGTGTGAAGCACTCGCAACTGGGTTGCCAATCGTCGCAACGCGTGAGTCGGGCGCTGCAGAGATCATCGAGCACGAGCGCAGCGGCAAAATCGTCCCGTCTGGCTGCGTCGAAGCACTCGCCAAAGCCATTATTGAGATGGCGAGTTCGCCGGAACGAACCATGGAGTTCTCACGTCAGGCAAGCATCGCGGCGACCGGCTCGCACAACTGGGCACAGTATGTCGACAAACTGCAGCGCCTCTATACCGACTGCTTGAGTTAGAGACGGTTTCAAAAAGGCCCGGTGGGGCTGTTAACTTGCGCGGCGAGCTGTTAACCTCAGGCATCGGAACAACTGAGACCGAGGAGATGGCCAAGCCGATCATTGACGACGAACTGTGGACATTGATCGAGCCGTTATTGCCGCCACCCAAGCCGCGGCGCGAGAAGAACCCAGGCCGCCTGCCTGTTTCGAATCGCGCCGCGCTGACCGGCATCCTGTTCGTTCTCAAGACCGGACTGCGCTGGCGCGACCTGCCCGCCGAGATGGGCTGCGGCTCGGGCGTGACTTGCTGGCGACGGCTACGCGATTGGCAGGCTGCGGGCGTATGGGATCGCCTGCACGAATTGCTGCTGCGAAGCTGCGAGCAGCAGACCAAATCGATTTCTCGCGAGCCGCAGTCGATTCCTCATCGATTCGCGCCGTTGGGGCGGGCCAAAAACTGGGCCAAACCCCACCGATCGCGCGCGACCAGGTTCCAAGCACCACATCGTCACCGACGCCAATGGCACGCCGCTCGCGGCGATCCTGACCGGCGCGAACGTTCACGATGTCACGCAGCTGCTGCCGCTGATCGATGCGATTCCGCCAATTCGTGGGTTGCGCGGCCACCCACTGCAGAGACCGCGCGTGGTCTACGCCGATCGCGGTTACGACTCTGAGCGGCATCGACGCGCGTTGCGCGATCGCGGTATCGAGCCGGTTATCGCCAAGCGCCGCACCGAACATGGCAGCGGCCTTGGAAAATATCGCTGGGTCGTTGAACGCACGCATGCCTGGCTGCATCACTTCCGTCGTCTCCGCATTCGTTTCGAGCGCCGTGCAGACATTCACGGCGCGTTCCTCAAACTCGGTTGCTGCCTGATCTGCTGGAATACCCTTCGGCGGGCCGACCAGTCTCTATGAAACCGTCTCTTAGATGGAATTGAAATCCCGCCTCGCCCCGGTGAAAGTCACTGTCGATACAGATCTACCGACCGAGCCGGGAGGTTGCGCCCGGAATCCCGGCCGCGAGCCCCTGTATAGCAGGAAGCATATTGGCCACCGGGTTCGGAACATTCGCTCGCATCGAAGAGTGGAAGCTCGATGTCGACCCGCCCCCCATTCCGGAATATAGGCCGCTTTGCCCATACCCCATCCGCGCCAAATCATCCGCGTACGGGTTCTTTCCAATAGCAGCCGACGTCGCAATAGTCTGAAGTTCGCTCGAATTCGACACCGATCCTCGATAGTCCCCGGAATATGCCTCCAATGCACTGCCTCCCGGATCACCATAGGCGTTGCGGTGCACCGCGGAGGCAGCGGCACCTTCTCGACCGTGACATCCAGGTAGGGTACACGCGGCCTGCGACACGTTCGGAGTCATCGCAAACACGACCGATGCCGCACACAGCATTGTTGCCAATCGGCCTGCGTTGAGAAAGCCCGTCGATTCATTGATCACGATTTACCTCGTCAGTCATCAAGACCTTGATATCCACGTGGGTCGCGAAGGCCGACCCTCGTACATTGCACACGGCTCTCAATCTAGCGATTCGAACATCCGGCAATGGTGATAGCCGGTCACCCGGCATTCCCCGCGTTTGGCGTGCATTGATCTTCCTCGTACCTGGCGTTGATATGTCAATGGCGCTATGCCACACCGCAGTCCCCACGTAATCGAATCCGGTCAGGACCAGTATCACATCAGAACCCACTTGTACCGATTCATGAGAATCGCCGATCTCGACGATCAACTGACGTGCCCGCCGGTGAATCGTAATGTCGTCCGGTCGCAGACCAGTGCTGCCGTTGAAATCGAACCCGGCTGCGATCATAGTGTCGTCATGATGTGCATCGTTAATCCGCGCATCGTCCACATTCAACTGAACGGCCACATCGACAAACGCGTTCGAACTACTGCGCGGACTATAAAACAGGGCGTCGGCACGAGGCCGCATCCCGACGACGACGGGGTCCGTTATGGTCAAACGCTTGCACATATTTGCAAGGAGGATCTGGTTGATTTCCACACTTTCCGCAGGATGTCGTGCTTTAACACCGATGGCTGTATGGCTATCCTCGAGCCATATTCCTGTTACGTCGAATTGGGGTTCACCGCGTTCGTCTCGAAGTATGGATCCTATCGTCAAAGCGCGCGGCACCGGATCGTTGATACCGGAAAAATCGGTATACAAGACGCCAGCTCGCATACCGGTAACTTTGAATCTGAGCACTCCGCCGCCCGTCGTGAGGGGAAGAACGCCACTTTGCGACGCATATAGCCTGGGGCGATTGAAGACGACGGACTCCATTGGCGTGGAAAAGCTCAACGTAACGAACGCACTAGCTCGCGACCGCGCCCCCAAAAATGTGACATCGTTGAACTCGACATTTCGGCAACTGATGATCGGAATCGGTTCCTCTATTGTTGAATCGTTAACGACGATACGGTTGACTGCAGGGCCGTTCGAAAAAAAACCTATCCGGCAGCGGTTGTATTCGATCCGGTCAACGAGCTTGTCATTCTCGACGAAACGGATGTACGAGTCGTTAACGATGATGGTTCCACTGGCGGACGGATAGAAGTAGCCGTTGACCCGAACCCGGTTGCATATAATCTCGTCAGCAGAAAACGCATACAGGCTTCCGTCGAGCGAAGTGACGCGATCATCCCGATGCTCACGCGACGATATAAATTCCAGATCATCGAGGACGACGCGCTTGGCGATACGAAAACCCGGTCGACTCAGACTTAGGACGCGTGCGGCGCCGGTGGCCTTTGCAGTCAGTCCTCGGTCGTCCGCGTCTTGCACGATATCCGCCCACCGCGTGTCATAAGCATTTCGCAACGGTACAGCTAGTTCGAGGATGCCGGCACCGACTTTGGTGATCATATTGCGTTCGAAATATCGGATCGAAGGCGGATACCCCTGCGAGTCCTGGTTGAATCCGTAAACCAATACAGCCATCCCCGGCCGATATTTCGTTCCCGCATCTGGGCTAGACAAACGGATCTGCAATGTGCCGGCCGGCACCGACTCGATACGGTCCCCATTCACGAAGTCGCCGAAGCCCGGGATCGACCCGGCGTTGTCGAGAAAATAGTCCTGGTTGATGATGAGCGGAACGCATTCGGTTGTGGCATTCGACGTCCCGACGTTGCATAAACGGGTATTTCGTCCGCCCTTGACGTGTACGTCCGCAACGCCTTGCAGCCACCTGCCGGTTAGGATATTGAGCCGACCATCCGGCAACATGAGGTCAAATGCCGTTCCTTCCGAGCGCATCCGCGCACGGATCTTTAAGAGTGCACGGGTGTTCTGTTCCGCAGATGCATCAGCCGAAACTCCATACTGTGCGGCGTCGATCACGTTCCGAACAGACGCGCGAGTGCCTAGGTCTGAAGCCGCGGCCGCGTGCGGGACCGCATCAGCGCCGGCCGCCGCTGCAAGGAGCTTCAGGAACATTCGCCGCGATCGTTTCACCGTGTTCTCTCTGTCATTGCAATCATTCCGTTCCTGGAAATCGTCGCTCACCCGAAATCGCGACGCCTTCCTCGTTGACGTCGATCATACGAGATCACGCCACCGAGCCAACTGCGCGCGGAACCACGCGTCCGGCATCCAACGACGCCTGGATGCGAGCCATCCTGATTTTTCCTGCCTTCACGAGTAGATAGATGGCAACGAACGAAAATCCGAAGAAATATGCCATAGGCACACCGCCATCTCGGAACAGCGTTGAAATATAGCCATTGAAAACCCAATACGACGAAAACAATATCGGGTTTGCGGTGTAGACGACGCGATGATGGAGTCTATACAGGAACAGCCCGACCAGGAACATACCGCCGACCAATGACGGGAATCCGAATATCGAATACAAATCTGCATGAAGCGACCACGTCAGCGCGAAGAAATTTCCGTATTGGAGAAGGTTGATCCGCTGCGTTGTCGTCGGTTTATCAGGCCATATCGCGCGCGGAATCGGCCAGACGAGCAGACGTAGGTACTGCGTTCCCCAGTTAAACCCTGTTCGCTCCGGAACAAGTTCGTAAATCGCCGATGAAACATCGAATTCCTGAAAATCACTCGTGCCTGCGCCGACGGCTCGCGACTTCTGGTAGCGATCTATGATTTCGGAAATACTGGTGTCTCCGGTCAGAATCTTGCGGGCCGCCAAGCGGTCGGACCCCACAACGTCAAACACGAGGATCAGGCATACGCCGATGATGATCGTCTTCATCGCGAACGTGCGGCGACCACGTCGCATTAGGCCAATGGTCAATGCACTGAGTACGACAATGACGAACGATAGTCGTTGGGCGCCAACAAGGATACGCAACAGAACGAATGCACCAATGCCCGCCACCATTGGAGGTGTCACGCCATATGCGAGAATCAGAATCAGTAACGCGGCCGGAATGAACTCCGCAAAAGCCATCAAATAGCCCGACACTCCTACCAGACGCTGTCCGCCGTTCGCATCGACCTGCACTTCAAATGACTGTACCGAGTCGACACCTGCCGTACCATAGGCAACGTGCGTCGAATACAATCCGAGCGCAACTAGGACCAACAGAACCGCGAAGAATCGCACTTTGTCTTTAATGACGAGGCGCGTCGGCGGAATCCGTAATTCGCGGAGGTTGCGCGGCTCGACTAGCGCGGGCAGGATAACCGCAGCAAGCAGTGCGCAATTGATATTGAGGCAAGTCAGCCATAGCGTCCCGTCCGACGGCGTCAAGCCGATGGTGTTCCACAGGAGAGATTTTCCAATCATGTAAATGTTGATCGGTCGAATCACATAGCCCAGCAGGTGATAAATCAAATACAAAAATATGGGATGATAAATTGGCATCCGCATCGACATGACGAATGCGAAGCAAACTCCCCAACACAATAGATTGATTACGGCTATATAACCTATGATTTCCATATCATCTCTTTGCCTGTCGGGCCCTTATTCGATAACGCATGAAGGCATGTCACGTAACCCCATCAGCCAACCGTAGACATCGGCCATTTGCGCTGCGACGACGTCCCAAGTGAAGCGTTCTTCGACCAGCGCTCTCCCTGCATTTCCCATGGCCACCAGTCGGCCGGTGTCTACGACGCTGAGTTCGTCGAGAAAAGCTCGTAGCCCGTCGACTGAATTGAAGATCTCGAAGGCCGAGTATCGATCGAATCCAATCGATAAATTGCATTCACGCGTAAGCGCGACCGGCTTTCGGAACGACCAAGCCTCAAGCGGGACCATTGGCAACCCTTCACTAAACGATGGCAGGATCACACAATCACATGCCGCGTAGGTCTTTGCCTTCTCTTGGCCGAATTGGGGGCCGACGAAATGGACGCCATCACCATTTACGCCCTCGCGAACCATACCGCGCAATCGTTCAATGTATGAAGAATCTCCCCAACCACCGATAATCAAATTCCACTGCGCGTTGATCGGTTCTTCTCCGACGTGAGCTTTCCAAGCCGCCAGTAGATTCTCAACCCCTTTTTTGGGGTGAAGCCGTCCAAAGTAGAGCAGCAGTTTCCGAGATGCCAGTTCTCCTTTCCACCACGGCGGCAGCCCGGGATTTTCGAGTTCAGGAATCGTGACGCCGTTATGCACGACGGCAATCGGCTGCTTGAACCCGAGGGTCCGGATCGAGTTCGCCTCCTCGAGATTGAGCGCGTGAAAGCTTGCTGCTCGAGTGAGATGGTTCCGCTCATAAGCCGCCAGCGCAAGCCACTTCTTGAACTTAGATCGATTCAAGATCCATTTATCGAGCATCCCGTGTGGCGAAATAATGTATGGCTTGCGCCGGCGCCGATGCCATGCAACGACATCAGCTGAGGGATGCATCCAGATACCATGCGTATGAACAACATGTGAACCCGAGGCCAACAGCGAAGCACGGAGTGCCGGCGAGTAACCAAACATTGCGGGCCCGACTACATCATGTGTTGAAACATGCGTGTCGCGCCAATGCGAACGGTCGCTGTCGGTGTTCGAATCTTTTAACGCGAAGACACTCGGTATAAACCCATTCGACGGAAGCGCAAGGGCGAGCCCTCGCACCGCGTCGAACAGGCCGCCGCCGGTTCTCGACGCGGAGGCAGTCACAAATCCGACCCGCGGACCGAGGGTCCGCTCGAAGCCATAGCCAGTCGACCTACTCACGCCGCCTCCCTCAAGAGATCTGCGAATCGCGGATACAAGCTCCGATAGCGCTCGACCGCCCGAACAATCTCCGCCTGCCCCTTGGTTGGTGCTCGGTAGTCCGAGATCATGGTTTCTGCCACCTCATGGACATCGAAGCCATCGATGTCGTGAACGCGCGAACTGAGACCGAGATCGCTCATGATGCCGCTTGTTTTCGGAAGGTAGGAAAGCGCGACCAGGGGCCGACCTGCCAACAGTCCGAAAATGCATGAATGGAATCGGCTTCCCAGAAATACCGACGCACCAGCGATGATGCTCCTCACATCTGATACCGGCCGGTCCTTCTGATCAAGGATGGCGATCCCGGAGCACCGCGATTCGATTTCGCGCCCTACCGGCAGATCGGCCGCAACCTGGTTGACGATCACGATACGGACGCCGAGCGTGTCATACAGCAGATGCAGCAACTCGCAAATGTTGCGCACGTATCGCTCTTTTGCCTGAGCCTGATCTGTTGCGAGGGGAAATGCCCACTGAATCACCGAGACCGCAATATATGGTTCGTTCTGAGCGAGCCCCAGTTCTGCTCTCATTGCAGAGGTTGCTGCTGCGGCGGGAGCATGCCAGAAAGCAAGGTCGCCCGTCCTTGCAACACGCGCTGCAGGCAATGCCAGCTCTTCGACCACGAAATGGTATGACTCACTCTCCCTGACACAGATGAGGGAAGCCTTGGCGAGTATTTTCGCGGCGAACCATCGTCCACGCCGCGAGCGGATTGGTCCGACGCTTTGCGGCGCAAGAACCACAATCGCCCCGAATTTGGCGGCCGCCCATATCTGTATCAGGTTTGCGTAATACGAAGGATTGGAGTCCTCGAGATAGCCGCCCGGGCAGCTGACAACGATGTCGGCATTGCCGAGTGCATCGATGGCACGCCTCTGCTCTCCCGGGATCAGTCGCCCGAGGAGCCATGGTCGTCGCAAGAATACATAGCAAATCGTAATGCCCTGTCGTACGACGTTGCACAGCCGACGCCGCCATATGCTGTCCGATACGCAGTTACCGAGACGCTCGTGCCACGTCACGCGCGGGAGATGGGCACGTTGCGTGGTCGGCTGATATGCGATTCCGCTGATCTCTGCGTTCGGGTAGGCCTCCAGAATCTCATCTATACATACTTCGATGAGCGCCGCATCGCCTTTGTTCACTGCACCAAATACATTGGCCACAACGACATGACTCACTTTCATTTAGAGAACCTGTTCGCGAAGTTCAACACATTGTCGGAAAACCGGCGTAAATCCCAGTCACCCAGATTCCATGGGAAGTTGTGCTTGATAGCCGAGAGCTTTTCGTCGTCGAGCAGAAGCTCCATGCCGCGATCAATGTCCGCATCTGTTCCATCTGTGACGAATCCATTCTCGCCATGCCGCACCAGTTCGTGCGCCGCCCCACAGCTATCGCTACACAGGACGGGCGTCCCACACGCCAGCGCCTCGTTCAAGCACAGGCCCCATTGGTCATAGTCGCTCAAAAGCACCATAAAGCTGGCGAGCGCCAAGAAGATCGGCATCTCGTGATTTGGCACCAACCCTTTGAATACAACGTTATCCGCAAGGCCAAAACGAACGCAACGTTCTCGCAGCGATGACTCCAGTTCGCCCGTGCCGATGACGAGTAACGAAACACCGTTCTCCCTCGCTCGCGAACGCGCATATGCATCGATCGCCTTGTCGACGCGCTTGCGCGCAATCAGTCGCGACACGCAGATGATGTACTTTTCCGGCAGTCCCATTCGCCGGCGAAACTCCGCGCCCTGCATACGCGCTGCTGCTGCCGAGGTCATAAACCTGTCGTTGTCGACAACGTCATACCCTACGAGAATGTGCTGGGCTGGAATTCCCAGAAATTCAAAATAGACGCGCTGTCGGCGCCCCGCCACGATGGCACCATCGTACAGGCTCGCGATCCATGCCTTGACCATTTCTCGGCTCGGACAGCGTGTACCATCATCGAACTTGCTGTCCGCACAAAATACGATCCGCGTGCGCCCAGTCATCCATCGGTAGATCAATCCGACCACGGAGTACGAAAAGTTATAGCCAATGGTCACGATGAGATCGGGCTTCTCCCTGACGACTTCCGCAAACAGACGTGCCAAAATCATCGGCTGCCTTCGTCGCTTGCCGTCCTTCGTCATATAGCGCCAATTCGTGCCGGCCGGATTGAGCACATCGCGCTGCGGATCGCGATGCAAATAGTCTGCCGATTTGTGATTCATCACTAGTGCGCTAAATTCGACGTTGAATTCTGCCAGACGGCGCGCGGCATCACTCAGCCGTGCGGTGTGGTAATCGCCGACGCTACCGATCAAGAACAGAACCTTCATAGTGCTTCTCGCGATACTCTCGAAATACTTCGCATTCACCGAAGACGACTAGGAAAACATCGAGCCCCAGCAGACACACAGCAACAGATACAAGTCCTCCGTGGCGAACAGCGAACAAGCCGACGATGATCGCAACGCTCGCTGCAGACAAATAAGCGAATGCGAATCGAATATGGCGGTTGATTGCGATGACGAATATGGAAGCCGATTGCCAGAGGGAATTGGCGACCATTGATAGCAACAGGACATTGAACAACGTGGTGTCGAATACAACGTGCTTTCCGGTCCACGCCGCATAAAATCGTTCACCAAATTCACTCATGCCGATGCCGAGTACACCAGCGACAGCGAGCGTAACGACAGTCAGCCTGAGCTTAATACGTGTGACGTCACCCTTTCTGCCAACCGCAAAAAGCTTCGACACTTCCGACCAGACCGAATTCGACAGCAGATTCATCATCTGGACCGCAACGCGAGTCAACGTTCGCATGGTAGAGAACGTTGTAACCTGGGCCGGTCCTAGTGCGGTCCCGATCACCCACAGGATTCCCTGAAAGTTCAGGCCGTTACTCAGCGGGAACCCGAGAAAGGCCAACGACGGGATCAACGATTTCCTGAGCCACGCCCAGTCGATCGTCAATGGAAATAGCGTGGCCCAAGGGCAATGGTGGCTCTTTACCAGGTGCTGGACGCCGAACCCAATGACGCGCGCGATGAGCATTCCGATGGCAACCGCAATCGGTGTTTTGAACACAGTCAGAGCGACCAGGCCGAACGCCAAGGCCCCAAAACGCGTCATATTAAGAATGCCAACCGATAAGGCATAGCAATTTGCGCTTCGCAATGCGGCCGTCTGTGGACCATACATTACGCTTAGGCATACGTCGCAGATCAGAATCAACGCGACGAATCTGACCTCATTCTCAGACATGTACTGAAATACGTGCGTGCCTGCGCCCAACACCCACCACGCCACGCCCGACACGATCAGTACCGAAAGTACAAACAATCCAATGGTTGCCGAGAGTGTCCGGTAAATGACCTGAAGCCGTCGGTGATCCCCGATAGCCGCACGCTGGTCCATCTCGTTTGCAGCAACAGTAGACAAACCGAGATCGCTCAACGCGAGGTAGGTGGGAATTGTCGAAATGAGAATCCATTCACCGTATTTCGCCGCGCCCCACACCGACAAAAACAGCGGAACGGATACGATCTGTGCGAATACGCTTACGGCTTGCCCGAGACCGTGAGCAATGAATGCCTTGATGATGCGTTGTGCCGACATGGTGAACCCGGGAGTTGCCGCGCACGGTGTGTCCTCCATGCGCGGTATAGATGTCATTGCCGTGGCGCGTACTCGTACTGATATGCGTACTTGTACTTTCCGTATGCATAACCTGCGGTGTTCAGCGGCAGATCGTTAAAGATCACTCCTTTCAGCGTGCCGCCACCCTGGCGCAATTGCTTAATCGCCATCTCGACCTCGCGAGGCGGGTTCGCACCGAAGCGCAACACGAGCAACGTCACGCCAGCATAACGACCGACAATGGCCGGGTCCGTTACCGCCAGCACTGGTGGCGTGTCGACAATCACGTTGTCATATCGTGACGCCAAGTGTTTCAATACCTGTTCGAAGTTGGGATGCAACAGCAGCTCGGCCGCATTTGGCGGCAGTTCTCCAGTTGACATGAAGTCCAAGCCATTCACGATCACGTCCCGCTGAATGAATTCTTCGGCATCGCCACCCGATCGGATCAGCTCCGTCAATCCACGGCCGCGCGCCGCACCGACGTAGCGGTGCAAGTAGCCGCGGCGGAGGTCACAGTCGATCAACAGAACGCGCTTGCCGGTATTTGCCATTAGCGCGGCAAGGTTAATCGCGATAAATGATTTGCCAACCCCGGGCGCTGGCCCAGTTAACATGACGATATTGTTACTGGCGTCAAATTGCGCAAACTGTAGAGCAGTACGCAAGCTGCGGATTGCCTCGACGGCGAGGTCATGAGGTGAGGCCATGGCAAGCAAAGGGGTATCGTTCGCCCCCGAGCGTTCGATTCGACCGAACGTCGACTGCTGATCACTATGAGGAATCGTCGCATAAACCGGAAGCCCGAACTTGTCTTCGACCTCTGCGGGATCCTCGATTCCGCTACGCAGCGCCTTGAGCGCAAAAGCGGTGAGCAGCCCGAGAAACACGCCCAGTGTCGTAGCCACGAGCACAATCAAGCCTGGGCGCGGCCACACGGGCACCGTAATGAGTTCCGCTTCGTCCAGAAGGCGGACATTTCCAGTCTTTCCTGCCTTTAGCACTCGAAGTTGTTCGACGTTGTTGAGCAATGTCGTATAGATTTCCTGAGCGACCATTGCATCCCGCGCAAGGCCAATGGCATCCTGCTCGCTCGCCGGGATCGCCTTCAATCGTTGATTGAAACCGGCGATTTGTGCGTTGACGGTATCGAGCTGTCTGTTGACCGCGTCAACGTTCGGATGTCGTGACGTGAAGCGCTGAAGCAACTGGTCCCGCTGAAGCACGAGCTGACTCTTCTGAACCTCCGCCTGCACAATCTGATTCAGCAACGTCTGTCCTTCGACGGGCAGATCGACGATGGTATTTTTCGTCCGGTAGGTGTTGTACTTCGTTTCCGCCTTCGTCAGGTTGTCCTTCAGCCCGGGCAATTGACGATCCAAAAATCGAATCATGTTGTCGGCTTCGGCAGACTTCCTGTCGACGTTTTGCTTTACATAGCGTCGGGCAATCTCGTTGAGAACAGCTTGCGTTTTATGAGGATCGTCGCTGCGCCAGACTGTACTGATGATGCCCGAATCCTTGCCTTGTTCGGAGATGTTGAGAGACTTCTGAAGCCGCGTGATAACGTCAAGCCGCTTCGAATGTACAAGCTGGAATCTCGTCCCGAGCCGGCCTATCAATCGCGAAACCACAAGTACGACCGCACCGCCACGTGCCGTTGCGCGACATTCTCTGCCAACGTCGCAATTGTCGATTGCGACTTCATCGTCGGGCGAGCGCAGATTGAACTTACCGTTCTCCAGCACCGTCAGCGTCCAGATAGCGCCGTTGTACTGTGACGGCACCTCCATCTTCGTGACCTCGATCGCCTCACCTCCCCACGCGAAGGATCGCAAGTTCAACCGTGGAGATCCATCAAGCGGAACAGGAAGCCTGGACGCGAGGAAGCGCCCTACCAACGGGAAATACATCGGCTTTGCGTCGATATCCAGGTGCACAGTGTCGACAGTGGGGCCAAGAATCATCCGCGATCGAAGAATTTCAATCTCGGTGGTAGCAGCCGTCTTCAGTTCGAACATACTCGCCAGATCGCCCAAGGCGGACCCGATCGAATTGCCATTCTCTTCCACCTGGACCAGGATGTTCGACTCGTAGGTCGGCTTCGTGATCAACGCGTATACGGCGCCAAGCAATGCCGCAGCGAGCGAAAACGCGAGAATCAAGTTCCTATACTCCAGCAGTGCGGCCAAATGCTCGCCGAGACTGGTGCCTTCGTCGACGGAGGCACCACGTTGCCTGGACAGGAGTTCATCTGCTTCTTGCATGGGCTTGATTCAAATAGGTGAGTTACTGATACATGTACGAATCGGCGCCTTCATTGCCTCTACCGATCCCCCCGGACTTCAAGTTGCGCCAACGCCTGTTGTGACTCGGCCTCCATCGTGCGCGGGCCGGAACTTGCGATCCTCTTTGACCATTCGCTCACGCCTCGTTCGATCGAACCAAGTGCCGACACGAACGCATCGCGACCGCCTCTGAACGGATCTCGAATATCGACGTCCCCAAACTCCCCCATGCGAAATACCCTCCCCCTCGAAAGCGGGTTAAGCCTTTCGACATGGCGCTTCTGCTCTGTGTCCATCACGAGCACCAGATCGGCGTGCATACAATGCGAGCGCAGCAGTTGCCTTGCACGATGACACTCTATGTCGAACCCTTTCTCGCGCATCAGCTCCCTCGCGATAGGGTCGGCCTGCGCGCCGACCAGCGCGCCAACCCCAGCGGACTGCACAATGCAACCCGGTAGTGCGCTCGCGAGCATGGCTTCTGCCATTGGGCTCCGACATATATTTCCTATGCAGACAACCAAAATCGAACGAATCATCGAATCTTCCCGATAGAAATCCAGCGCAGCGCTGCCGGTTAAGCCTGAAGCATTGCTGGCTTTGCCGATCTCGCCCGGTAATCCGCGTACGCAGCCGATAGTCCGTCTTCCAACTTCGTCGTCGCGCAAATTCCTAGCGAATGCAGTTGACCGACATCGAGCAGCTTCCGCGGCGTACCATCAGGTTTCGACTTGTCGAATTCGATCTCACCGTCGAACCCCACTACTTGCGCGATCGTTCGCGCCAGATCGGCAATCGACAGATCCACACCAGTGCCAACGTTGACATGTCCGTTCGACGAATGTGTCCTTTGCTTCCACTCTTCGGCCGGAATTTGCATGATGGCTACTGCTGCAGCCGCGAGGTCATCGACATAGAGCAATTCGCGTCGCGGGTTTCCACTACCCCAAACCGTGACCGAAGCGCTTCCCGTGATCTTGGCTTCGTGCATCCTGCGTATTAGGGCCGGTACGACATGACTGTTTTCTGCATGGTAGTTGTCGCCCGGGCCATAAAGGTTGGTCGGCATAACGCTTCGGAAATCTGTACCGTACTGTCGGTTATAACTTTCGCACAGCTTCAACCCAGCGATTTTTGCAATCGCGTAGGGTTCGTTCGTAGGTTCGAGATACCCGGATAGCAAAGCATGCTCAGGAATCGGTTGTTCTGAAAATTTCGGATAAATGCATGACGAGCCGAAGAACATGAGCCTACCGACCTTTGCCCTGTATGCGTTATGAATCACGTTCGTCGCGATCATGAGGTTGTCGTAAATGAAGTCAGCTGGATATACCGAATTTGCGTATATCCCTCCCACTTTTGCCGCAGCCAGATACACCTGATCGATCTCGTGACTCTGAAAAAAAGCCGCGACCGCATCAGCATCGGCAAGGTCGAGTTCAGCCCGCGTGCGCGTAATGATCGTGCACGACGTGATTTCCGACAGCCGCCGGATGATCGCTTGCCCGACCATCCCGTTATGGCCCGCGACGAATACCTTGATGTGTTCGCCCATTTTCGTCACTCGTTGTATGCGAAAGCCGTGAACCCTGCCAGCTTGACCAACGCGTCTCGCTTCGCCGCCTGATAGTCAGCGCGAACCATTTCTCTTACCAGGCTTTCGAACGGAATCTTCGGAGTCCATCCCAGCTTTTTCCTGGCATTCGTTGCGTCGCCGAGCAAGGTTTCGACCTCTGTCGGACGGAAGTAGCGCGGATCAACGCGTACGATCACGTCTCCGGGCTTGACCTTGACCTCACTGTTTTCAACTGCTTCTACAATCGCGACCTCGTCGGCACCAGTTCCGTCAAAACGAAGAGTGATCCCGAGCTCGAGGGCCGCGCACTCGACGAATCGACGGACGCTATGCTGAATACCCGTTGCGATGACGAAATCCTCCGCGGTGTCCTGCTGGAGCATCAACCATTGCATCTCGACATAGTCACGCGCATGCCCCCAGTCGCGCATAGCTGAAAGATTGCCGAGATACAGACACTCCTGCAGACCGGTGGCGATTCGCGCGAGCGCACGCGTTATCTTTCTCGTGACGAAAGTCTCACCGCGAACCGGGGATTCGTGATTAAACAAAATTCCGTTGCACGCATATATGCCGTAGGCCTCGCGGTAGTTCACGGTGATCCAGTAGGCATAGAGTTTCGCTACGGCGTACGGGCTGCGCGGATAGAAGGGCGTGGTTTCCCGCTGCGGAATTTCCTGCACAAGCCCATAGAGTTCCGAAGTCGACGCCTGATAGAACCGTGTCTTCTCCTGAAGCGACAGGATGCGAATCGCCTCAAGAACACGGAGCGCTCCTATGCCATCTGCGTTTGCCGTGTACTCCGGCTCCTCGAACGACACGGCCACATGACTTTGCGCAGCAAGGTTATAAATTTCGTCGGGCTGCACGCGCTGAATGATCCGCACGATGCTCGTCGAATCGGTGAGATCACCGTGATGCAGCACGAACCGGCGGTCCGATACATGCGGATCCTGGTACAGATGGTCGATACGGTCCGTATTAAACAGCGATGCTCGCCGTTTGATACCGTGTACTTCGTAACCCTTCTCCAGCAGGAGCTCCGCGAGATACGAGCCGTCCTGTCCCGTCACACCGGTAACCAGCGCAACCTTACGTGTCATTTTTTCGCTCCACATACAATATTCACCACTACAGCGGTGCCGGAATATCCCAGCCACGTTCACAGCCGCTCGAGCGATGACGTGCCATCACGCCGGTCGCTCCCGCACAGCGGTAGTTTTGTTACTTCGTGACCACTGCCCCCGTTAGCCCGGCGTTAACCGCGGGCAACAGCAAGCTGAGAACCCGGTTCAGACGAACCAGGCCATTGCCGTCGACATAAACGACGTCATTGGGTTGAAGCTGGAACTGGTTGGCCAGAACCATTGCGACAGGTGACCGTGCATCGAGATGGAAGACATGCGGCTGGGCGTTCAACGCACCACGAATCACATACATTTGCGCAGCATCGGCCGTATTGACATTGATGCTGCCGGCTTGCGAAATCGCATCACTGAGCGACAAGGAGCCGTCTCGCATCGGCAACGCAGTCAGCGGCTTATTTACCTCTCCCATCACATAGACGCCGTTCTGATCTCGCGGCAGCACACGGAGCAGGTCTCCATCTCGCAACACGATGTGCGCCGGATTGTCCCCGTGCGCGAGCATGGCCGTCAGATTGATGGGATAGGATTGCGCGCCCCGAACGAGCACCATTCGGCTCTGGTCAGCTGTTGCATTGAAGCCTCCGGCGCGCGTGACAGCCTCATACAGTGTCATTGGGACGTCGTTGACTGGAACCGCGCCGGGCGTATGAACTTCCCCGTCCACATAGACTTGCTTTGACCGAAACGATGCAACCCTGACCGTCACCTGCGGATCGCGGTACATGTTTGACAGCCGAGCTGTCAGTCTTTTTTGAGCCTCGTCCGGTTGAAGGGATGCGACGTGCAGTTTGCCGATATACGGAAACTGAATGTCACCATTCTGATCGACCAGATGGCCAGGTGCCGGATCGAATGGTCGCGAGTTTGGCGCAGAGAGCTGAGGACCCTGTGATTCAACCAGTTCCGGATGATCCCAAACCGTGATTTGCAGCACGTCTCCCGGACCGATTACATACGGTGTCGGTTTCGAAAAAAGGGCGGCATATTCGGGTTTACCTATCACCCGACGTTGATCCTTGATCTGCTTGATCAGATCGACTGTGATTTCGGTTATGGGTACCTCGGCCCGCACACTTTGGTGCTGGTTGTCGGCTGCACTAACGGGAATCGACGCAGGCGATTGCATACGCATTCCCGGCGCGAACGAGCACGCTGACAACGCAGCGCATGCGGCGACCAGTATTGTGCTCGGCAGGCGGCCGAACACGTACGGGAATATTTCACGCTCCGAGCGTACTGTCGACATCATCAAAACAATTTCCCCAAGTTGCATCCGTTTCCCATAGGCGCACGCTGCCGCGCTGCGTGCGCCAAAAATGCCGAAACCATATGGTTGAGCAGGGTCGGCTGTATCCGCTCAATAAGCATTCGCATTGACCAACCCCTTCGCCACCGTCGCCAACACGATCCGCATATCCAGCGCGAACGACCAGTTCCGCAGGTAATAAAGGTCGTACTCCACCCGCTTCTGCATCTTCTCGAGCCGATCGGTTTCCCCGCGATACCCGTTCACCTGTGCCCATCCGGTGATGCCGGGCTTGATCCGATAGCGATGGATGTAGCCGTCGACGACCTTCTGATACAGCCGGTCGTGCTCGATCGCGTGCGGCCGCGGCCCGACCACCGACATCTCGCCGCGCAGCACGTTGAGGAATTGCGGCAACTCGTCGAGACTGGTCTTTCTGAGGAAGCGCCCCACCCGCGTGATGCGCGAATCGGTCTTCGTCGCCTGCGTGACCACGCCGGCCTGCTCGACGTGCACGCGCATCGTCCTGAACTTGAGGATCTGGAACTCTCGTCCATCGGCCCCCTTGCGGTACTGCTTGAAGAACACCGGCCCGCGCGACGACAACTTCACCGCGATCGCGATCATCACCATCACCGGCAGCAGCCCGATCAATGCAACGGCTGCAAACAGGCGATCGAACAGTTCCTTCTTCCACATCGCCTGGCGCGGCAGCGGCGATGCCACGAGATTGATCGCCGGCGCCCCCATAAGGTCGACCATTGCGCCGTCGAACAGCGCGACGCTGCGCACGTCGGGAATGAAGCGGATGTTCACCAGGTCGTCGCCGAACGCATTGACGAACCGCAGGATCGTCGTCTCCTCCGACAAGGGCAGCGCCAGCCAGATTTCCTGCACACCGGTCTCGCGCACGAACTTCGCGAACTCGTCGAGCTCCGTGAATACCGGCACTCGAGGCGAAACACCCGCGACGACCGGCTGTAGATCGAACACCGCAGCCGGGCGAAACCCGCTCGCCGGCGACTCCTCGATGTTGCGAATCACCTGCTGGCAATGCTGCGCATGCCCCACCACGGCAACACGACGCAGGTTGATGCCCGCGTGGCGGACGCTGCGCAGGAACAGATGCGTGCCGATGCGCGACGCGATCAACGCACTCCCGGTCATCGCGGTCCAGTAGACGAACCACAACCGCGAGATCACGTCCGATCGATGCAGCGAGAACATCAGCACGATGCCGCACGCCTGCACGGCGAACCACGCGAGCGAGATCTTTCCGCTCAGCCTGAGCATCGAGCGCCCACGCCACGATTCATACACGCCGAACGCCGGAAACAGCACGAGTGCAAAGGCGATCGAGAACGTCACCAGCGCGCTGTCGAAGTGCGATTCAGAAACCGTCTGATAGCGAAATTGCGACGCCAGCAACGAGCCGGCGACGATCACCGCGATATCGACGAGTCGAGCCATCATTCCTTGCAGACCGAACATTTCAATCTCCCGTCTGATGTCAACGAATACAGCCGAATCGGCGCATCACGCACGCCCATACGTGTCATCGAACCGCACGATGTCGTCTTCGCCGAGATACGATCCCGATTGCACTTCGATGAGCTCGAGCGGCAACTTGCCCGGGTTCTCGAGACGATGCGTCACGCCCAGCGGAATGAAGGTGGACTGGTTCTCGCCGAGCATGAATTGCTCGTCGCCGCGCGTGACGAGCGCAGTCCCACTCACGACGATCCAGTGTTCGGCGCGGTGATGGTGTAGCTGAAGCGACAGCCGGCCGCCGGGATGCACGACGATGCGCTTGACCTGGAAGCGTGCGCCGTGATCGATCGAGTCGTAGTAGCCCCACGGGCGCCGCACCTTGCGGTGCGCGTCGGCCTCCGGCGCCTGCTGCGCGCGAATGCGGCTCACGAGGCCCTTCACATCCTGCACACGCGAGCGATCCGCCACGAGCACGGCATCCGCCGTTTCGACGACCACCGCATTGGTCACACCCACGCATGCGACGAGGCGCCCTTCCGAATGAACGAAGCTCGACGTCGCGCCCTCGAATACGACCTTGCCGCGACCGACGTTGCCGTCGGCGTCCTTGTCGAGCGCCTCCCACACGGCGTCCCACGAGCCGAGATCCGACCAACCCGCATCGAGCGGCACGACCACGCCCTCCGCCCCGACCGCCGTGGACGCCAGGCGCTCCATCACGGCATAGTCGATCGAATCCGCCGGCGACTGCAGGAAGGCTTGCTCATGCGGGCGGAAGAACGGGCCGTCGGTCTTGCCTTGCACGTACGCAGTGAGGCAGGCCGCGTGCATGTCCGGCTGCAGCGCACGCAACGTGTCGAGCCACACGCTCGCACGCACGACGAAGATCCCGCTGTTCCACCAGTACGCGCGCGACTCGACATACTGCGCGGCGAGTTCGGCAGCCGGTTTCTCGACGAATCGCTCGATGCGATGCGCGCCGCCGTCGAGCGCTTCGCCGAGCTTGATGTAGCCGAAACCGGTATCTGGACGCGTGGGCGGCACGCCCAGCGTCGCAATCGCACCGCGCCGTGCATGCTCGACCGCCAATGCGATCGCACGGTGAAACGCCGGAGTATCGGCAATGGCGTGATCGGCCGGCATCGCGACGACGATCGCGTCCTGGCCATCGGCATGCGCCACGGCTGCGGCGAGCGTCAGTGCAGGTGCCGTATCGCGCCGCGCGGGCTCGACGACGATGCTTGCGGCGAGCCCGCTCGCACGAAGCTGCTCCGCCGTGACGAAGCGGTGTTCATCGCCGCATACGACGATCGGCGCCGACACTTCGCTCTCGCCGGCTGTAAAGCCGGCCATGCGCTGAACCGTCGCCTGCAGCAGCGAGTCGGCACCCAGCACGCCGATCAGCTGTTTCGGATATTGCTCGCGCGACATGGGCCACAAGCGCGACCCCGATCCACCCGCGAGAATGACCGGCGCGACTCGAACCTTCGCCCGCACTGCGTCGCCGCGGTCGGGATCGACCGATCCCGTTTCGTCGTGTGCTGTCTCGGTGAATGCCGACATGATCTGCACTCCTATTCTCTTAGGGCAATGATTCGATTCGAAAATCCGAGAAGATGTGCACCGTCCCGTCGCCGCGGCACATCCCGTGTTTGCTAAATCGGTCGCACGTCCTCGTTCGAGCGAGCCTGCAACCGATATTGCGAGGGCGTCACATCCAGGTGCCGCCGGAAAATCTTCGCCAGGCGATCACCGTTTCCCCACCCGCATTGCCGAGCGATCGTGCCGATCGGCATGTCGGTCTCCATCAGCAGCTGCACCGTGCGCTCCAGGCGCACCTGCAGCAGAAACTCGGACGGTGTCGTTCCGATCTCCTGCTTGAAATGCCGCAGGAAGTTCCGTTCGCTCATTGCCGCAACCCGCACCGCGTCGCTAACCGATATCGACCGATCGCAGTTCCTGCGCAACCAGTCCGCTGCCGCCCGTACCCGCTCGACGGGCACACCGTGGCGCGCGTCGTCATGCTCTGCCGCAACCAGCGCGTCGTTCAGCGCGAGCCGCGACGCGATCGCTCGCACCGCATCGCCGCCGAGATCGCGCTCGACCAGCGACAACGCTGCGCGAGCCGGCCCGTAACCGTCGTAATCGACGACGACTGCATCGGCCCCGTGCGCACCGCTTCGCGCGGCGTCGATCAACATCCTGCCTTCGCTGATGGTCTCGACCATGCCGGCCTTCGGCACGACGACCCTCAGCCAATCGATCACCCGCGCGTCACGCGCAGCGCGCCGCGCACCTTCTCCACCGGCGACGAACACCGCGTCGAAGGTATCGGCCAACGCCGCATCGCAAGCAAACGTGCGTACGCTGACGGCCGACGACCACACGACGTTTCCACCTCGCGACGAATAGAACCGAACGTCATACAGCGGAAGCGAGGCCGCTTGAGGCGCATAGATCTCATTGGCTGCCTCGAACACCTCGCATACCGCAGCCGCTGCAAGCAACGAGAATCCCTCGAATACGACAACGCCGATTTCCCGACTCTTGCGCGACCGTCTCCCTCCAACATCTCCTTCCGCTTCATCTACCGAATGAGCGACATTCGTGTGCGTCATGGCGTACTCTCGAACATCCCTTCCAATCGACTTCGGTCCGGCTCGGTAATTTGACTCCGTTGCGATGCATCATACCGACGGCGCCGAGTGGCGTTTAAACGCTGGCCGATCAGAACAAACAGTCGTCGGATTAGCCTGCGGGAATTCCCTGATCGGCCAGAAATTGGCGTTTTCTGACTACCGTGTAGCAGCGAAATGAAGCACGTGTGCTGGAGAAAGATGCATGACGAGCGAGATGCGGGAATCGCCGCTTCCGAATGCGTCGAATCGAGTAGCACTGCGATGTGACGACAGCACGCGCCAACGCGCACTTCACGCACCGCTTCGCAGGTTCCCCATCGATCCAGGCCATATGCGAATGCGATGCGGCTCACGGCGACGGGATGGTCCGATGCCTTCACATCGATGTGGCAAACGCATGCGATTCGACGGCAACATGCAATCGGTGTCACTCGTGCATGTGCCGCATCGATACGGCGTATTCGGCCACGCGTACGGCCGCGGCCGCAGTAGGCAGATTCCGCCAGGCAACCGAACACCGCGTTTGGTCTCGCGTGCCCGTGCTGTCGCATATGAGCGGCGTCGCGCGCATCACTTACCGCTTCAACGAGCGTTTATGTGAGCGCTATGCCGGCGATGAGGGCCGCGACACCGATCGGCAGCGCGAACACGGCCGAGAGCGCCATTCTCTTCAATACGCGAGCGCGCGCCACTTCACGCGAACCACGGGCCCGCCGCGGCCGAAACTCGAGCAGCAGCATCGCACGTCCATGTCGGGCACCGGCCCACAGGCCAGATGTCACGCTGAACACGAGGTAGACCAGAATCCACACGAAGCAGATTCTCGAGAAGATCAGGAGAGCGACGTTCATATCCGCAATGCCAAGTTATCGGTGAAGTCGCGCAGCTCAACCGATGCGCGATTCGCTACTGCTAGCGTACATTGCGGTGCAACATGCCGCACATGACATTCTTCCCCTCGATTCCGCCATTGACGATCGCGTTTGACGTAGATGAAGGTTAGTGAGCGCGCCAGCCGTTTTTTGCGCGGTCGTGCGTGAATGCCGTGCTACGCGACGGACGCGTCGAGCGCAGCGCACGGTGCCGTCGGGTTCGGCAAGAGTGAGGTTCTGGAGATTGGCGCTTGCTGCATCGCCGCCTTCGATAGAGGCGGCACGCATCATCGCGTGGCGTCGGCGAGTCGAGCGGCGGCAAAGACATGCGCCGCACCTGCAGCTCGACCCGTGCTGAATAAAAAGACCTGCGCGCGCGACGCGCGCAGGTGAAGTTCCGAGGAGGTTCCGGGGTGAACGCGTCTCCTCGAAAGGCCAGACCAAAGACTAGCGCCGAAACGATCGTTCGGAATCGAGATGGCGGCTGCCGCCACGATCATGGCCGAATGCAATTGTGTCGATGCGCGCCGCACGCTCGACGCCAACGACATCGCGATAACGCGCCGATTTGCGAGCGCCAATTGGCGGAATGCTTCGAGGTTTTGACCGACGAGCGCGATCATGCCGGGCAATGATGATGAACACCGTCGGCGACAACTCCGCGGCATTGTGGGTCTACGAAATCGGCACACCGATTCACAGACCGACGCAAACGCCATCGCGATCCGACGCCGGCACATTCCCACAAACTTCATGGAGCCTCTCCGCCATGTTGCCGCTCGATACCTTCTTGCGCATCGTCGACGCAACGCCGCTCGTTGCGATCGACCTGATCATCTCGAACGAGGACGGCGCATACCTGCTCGGCCATCGCACCAACCGTCCCGCTCAGGGCTTCTGGTTCGTGCCTGGCGGACGCATTCACAAGAACGAACGCCTCGACGATGCATTTCGACGGATTGCGCGCGATGAACTCGGATGCAGCGATCTCGAGCGCGCCGACGCGGAGCTGGTCGGCATCTACGATCATCTCTATGAAGACAACTTCGGCGGTGCACCGGACATCACGACACATTACGTCGTGATGGGATACAAGCTGCGCGGCAATCTGAACCTCGTATCGCTTCCGAACGCGCAGCACACCGCGTACCGATGGGCGACTGCCGACGAGATTGCCGCCGACCGGTCGATCCATCCGAACACGCAGGCCTACTTCGCGCCCGCGCGCTGAACACCGCCCCGAGCCACGCGTGCGCACATTCCCGAATCGGCCAGCAAGACGCCGGCCATCACACCCACGGCGAATGCGACGCTGCGTTTCAGCGGCGGAACGTGCCGTTGCGCCATTCGACGCCGTCCGCGGACGCGATCATGCGGTCCCGAGCGGCCGCGCGATACTCGGTCGGCGACATCGACAGATGCTGTCGGAACAGCTTCGCGAGACGGTCTCCGCTGCCGAGACCGACACGGCGCGCGACCTTGTCGGCCGGCAAGTCGGTTTCGACCAGCATGCAGCATGCCTTCTCGAGCCGCACTCGCAGCACGAACTCGGTGGGCGTCACGCCGATCTCGTTCTTGAAGCGCCGCAGAAAATTCCGCTCGCTCATCGCCGCCGCCTGAGCGGCATTGGCGATCGAGATGCGATTTGCGCTGTTCGCGCGCAGATGAAGCGCGGCAGCACGAATCAATTCGCTGGCGCGCGCCTCCTGCGCGCCGAACAACACGCTCGCGAACTTGCGGCTCGCGCCCGGCATCATGCAGGCGACGATTTCCTGCGCGATCTCGTAGCCGGCATCGCGCACGACGATCGACAACGCAGCGGCGAACATGCCCTCGTCGCCATCGCTGCTCTGCTCGGCTTCGCCCGGATTGCACACCGCCAACGACGCCTGCAGCGCGGGCGGCACGGTCTCGGGAGTCTTCTGGTTCAACCGGATCGCGCTCAGCATTTCGACGCCGGCGCCGTCCCCCTTGACCACGCGCGCACGCTGATGCGCATGATGCAGCCAGCCGATGAACGGCTCGTCGAGCCCGTTCACCCGCCCCTGCCCGCCCAGCACGAACATCGCTTGCACGCTGCTCGTATCGAGCGGACGCGGCGCGTCGGTCCAGATCTGCACGCCCGACGACGAGCGCACGGCGCCGCCATGACTCGAGTGAAGCCGCAATTCATAACGGTCCTCAAACGACGCATTGACGCGCTCGAGCCGATTGGCGAGTTCGAATACTGCAGCCAGCCTGCCCATTTGCATAATGGAAAAACCGTCGAGCAACAGAATGATTACGCTGTCACGTCGACGACCGATAGTTCGACCCCGATCCCCGCTCACTCGCGACCCCGTTGTAATTACATTCGGCACTGTCAGCATCATCTCGGCCCTTTAACAATTTTTTGCATTTTCTGCAGCGCATCATATGCGGCAAATACGCCGCCGTTCCGTCAGTGTCCGATCTCGCCTCATTGTTGACGGAATCAATCAAGACGGCGATCCGTTACCAATTATTTGTTGGTAATCAAGAAAATCAATCACGCCGACCGCCGCGGAATTGACCTCCCTTGATCCAGGTCATTGCCTTAATATTTTTGCAATGTATCGCGCCGCTGTATGGAATGCGTGCATTGCGGGCGTTGTTCGTGTGCCGTTGCGGCTGCGGGGCCCAAATGGATATGGCGCGGCGGCGCCGATGGTATCGCGAGTTCACGTCATTGAAGCGGTGCTCGGCATTAGCAGCCGCAACGGATCTCACGAGCCATTCACCGGTGATCAAACGTATCTACCGGCAGTACATCGCAGGGCAATATGCCTGTCGATTTTAACGTTTGCGCAGAATGTGGAATCCAGCACAATTGGTTCTAGAACACTTATTCGCCGGCCGTCGCATGTCGTCCTGGCAACGCTTTAATATCCAGTAACACGCCGTAATTAAAAGTGACAGCGGGAACTCGCGCTTTTTGCGGGTTGCCCGCCGTGACAAGCAGATCGTGTCCGACACGCAAGTGGGCACCGTCGCGCAGTGGTCCGGGGCCGCACACGCCCGCCGACTGCCTGCGGAATGTGTCAGGCGCGTGACGAGCAACGCGCCCTGCAACGCCACCGGACTCCGCCAGGCCCCAACGCCACCGCAGCTCGCGCCGTATGCGAACGAGACGGAACAATCCGTACCGGATCACCGATAGTTAGAACAACGGATGTTGCACGATTGCCAGCGCCACGCACATTCGATGTCGAGCGCCATACCTCACCGCGCGATTTCGGCAAATAGCCCGGATCGCTGTCGGATAAGACATGGGCCGTATCGCTCGTTGCATGCCTCGCCGAATCGGATCCGGATTCGCGCTACTCATGTCAATTCGCCAACGCGAGAGTTTCGCGATGTTGACGAACGATCGCTTTCTCGGCGCCTGTATTGCACACCATCACGCCGATCTTGCCTACGTGACTGCATAAATTTATTGGCACGCCCGCGGGTGGCCGGAGTGCACCGTACGGCGAATCAGTTTCCATCACATGGTGACAATTCAAGCGCATAAAGAACGCGGCTTCAATCCGACAGGACACCATCAACATACTGCACGACGAGAAAGCATCGCACAACCGTTCCATAAGATTCAGCTCGCGCAGCGGCAATAATCCCGCACAGTATTTCTGTTTATCAATCGATGCTAAAAATGGTTTGAAACTCTCAGCACTCGGCGTCGGCGGTGAGCTTTGAACACCGCATGGAAAGCGAAAACGATCGATCTACCGTCACACACGAAACTAAGAATCCCATAATAATCCGCCAAATTTCACCGTCCGATCTAGACAAGACTTTGTCCGAATACACCTTATTAGATCCATTGCCTTCTCGAAAATCTATCAAATAAAGCGGCGCCCAGTATCGTAATCCGCCCGATATCGATCAATATCATCGCAAATCACCCTCGCCCCCACATGTCCGGGACATACCGATCCCCGTTTCTTTTCCACGACACATCGCACCCCTGAATTTCCGCACAAAAATATCTCGATGTACGCTGCACTGCACTATTCGAACGCAAACACGCACACAAAGCGGAGAGACCATGAAACAAGCAACTTTTCCGATCCTGACGATCGCGTCGTTGATGGTGGCCGGTGCAGCGCACGCGCAGACGAGCGTCACGCTGTACGGCACGATCGACACCTCGTTGACGTACGTGAATCACGCCGACGGCAGCAAGAATCTCTGGGCGCTCGGCAACAGCAGCGCGGGCAACCTGTCGGGCAGCCGCTGGGGTCTGAAGGGCTCGGAGGACCTCGGTGGCGGCCTCTCGGCGATCTTCCAGCTCGAGAACGGCTTCAATCCGAGCACCGGCGGTCTCGGCCAGGGCAGCCGCATGTTCGGCCGTCAGGCCTACGTCGGCGTCGCCAGCAATCAGTACGGTTCGCTCACGCTCGGCCGCCAGTACGATCCGCTGATCGATCTCGTCCAGCCGATCACTGCCGACAACTACTTCGGCAGCGCGTTCGCGACCGCCGGCGACGTCGACAACTACGACAACAGCTTCCGCGTCGACAACGCGATCAAGTACACGTCGCCGGTGTTCGCCGGCCTCCAGTTCGCGGCGATGTATTCGCTGGGCGGTGTCGCGGGCAGCACCGGCTCGAAGCAGTCTTATTCGGCAGGCGTGTCGTACACCAACGGTCCGCTGAGTCTCGCCGGCGGATACTTCTACGCGGCGAACGCGAACCCGTCCGCGGGCACGCGCACGACATGGTCGAGCACGTCGGACGGCACGTTCGACGGCGCGATCAACACGGGTTATCAGAGCGCGCATTCGATCGGCATCGCGCGCGTGGCGGGCCAGTACGTGTTCGGCGCATTCACGGTGGGGGCCGGCTACAGCAATTCGCAGTACCGACGCGACGGCGCCTCGGTGTTCGCGAGCAACGAGCACTACAACACCGCGCAAGGATTCCTGAACTATCAGGCGTCGCCGGCGCTGCTGGTCGGCGTGGGCTACAGCTTCACGAAGTCGGGCGGCGACACCGCGGCGAACTATCACCAGGCATCGCTCGGCGCCGACTACAACCTGTCGAAACGTACGGACGTCTACATGACGGCCGCGTATCAGCATGCCAGCGGCACGACCGCCGACGGAGCCGGCGGCTCGATGGCGGCAGAGGCTTCGATCGGGTCATACGGCTACAACGGCACGAAGTCCCAGACCATGGTCAATCTGGGACTCCGTCACCGGTTCTGATCGCCGTCGCGGGCAGCCGGCCGCGTCGGCGCCCGCAGTCTCACTGCGCGTGCAGCGATATCTCGACGCGCCGGTTGCGCGCGCGCCCTTCTTGCATATCGTTCGACGCGACCGGGTTCGCTGGCCCGTGCGCCGCGGCCGCGAACGCGTCGGCCTGCAGTCCATGCTCGCGCAAGTACGCCGCGACGGCGTCGGCGCGACGCTTCGACAACGCCTGGTTGTGCGCGGCCGAGCCCGTCGAGTCGGTATAGCCGTCCACGCCCACGCGCGCGAAATGCATGTCGCGATGCTAGTTCAGCAACGCGCCGAGCGCGGCGCGTGCGGCCGGCGTCAGAACGGCCGAGTCGGTTGCGAAATAGGCGTCTCCGGTCAGCGTGACCTTCTCGGCCGGGGCCGGTGCAGTACGGCGTCGTCGAATCGACCACGCGCACGGGTTCGCTGCCGCACATGCGCGTCGCGACCTTCATGCAGGTCTTCTCGCTCGACAGGAAGCCGTGGCAATCGACACGGAACGTCTTGATGCCGTCCCGCGACTGCCGTTCATAGGCGTTGAACGTAGGCCCCGACGCGTTTCACGTAGAGCTCCGTAAATGCGAGGGGCACGGCGCAGGCGGCGCGATGGCGCGGCCGCATGCGCGTGCGATGGTGTTCGGGGTGCGACGCGGCACGCGTCGGCCGTGCGTGCCGGCGCATGCCGCTGCGACGCTCATTTCCACTGATACAGCATGCCCGCGCCGACCACGCGCTGGCTGCCGGCAAAACCGACGTTGACCGTCGCCTTCAGGTTCTCCGTGATGCGCGCCTGCACGCCGACTGCCATGGCTTTCCGGCCCTGGAACGTCGCCGTGCCGCCCCCCCATCGCGAAGCTCGAATCGCGGTCCATGTGCGGAATCGACGCCATCCCGGCCGTCGCGGCGATCCCTCGCGCGCCATCGAATCGGTCTGCTGGATCGGCCGCTGCATCTGCGTGAGCTGGTTGTTCACCGTGTTCAGCGATTGCGTGAACTGGTTCGATACGGCATTCAGCTGATTCACGTTCACCGCGTCGGTGCCTTGCGTACCGGCCGCGACGTTCACCACCTGCCGCGCCGAATCCGCCGAGCCGACCGCGACGACGTTCGAGCGGCCGCCGTCGTTGCTGCCCGCGCCGAGCGCCGTCGAGTCGTTGCCCGACGCCGTCGAACTGTTGCCGACCGCCGTGCTGTTCGAGCCGGACGCAACCGAGCCCGAGCAACCGGCCGACGAATTCGAACCGCTCGCCCCCGGGCGGCACGTTGCCGCCGGCCGGATTCGACGTGTAGGAGCCGTGCGCGCTGGCGCTGTCGATCGCGATCAGCACGATCTTGTGCGGCGACGGCCGCAGCAGCAGTAGCCGCTGCACGATGTCGAAGAACAGGAGATCGGCGCGGCGCAGCACGCTGGACGCGCTCAGCGACACGCACACCAGCAGCACGAACGCGCCCATCACGATGCATTCGCGGATGAAGCCGGCGGGCAAGTGTGCGTCGTCGCCGCGCATCAGAGGCGGCTCGTCATGCATGCGCGTGGCGCAGCGGCAGCTCACTCGCACTCGAGTCCGACCGGCGTCAGCCGGGCCGGCGACACCGGCTCGGCGGGCTGACGCAACGCCGCCGCGCCGCCGTGAGCGCGCTACGACGACACCGCTTCGAGGCGATAGCCGTGCGTATAGACGACACTGAGCCGCACGCCGTTTCCGGGCAGCGCTCGAGCTTCTGCCGCAGCCGGTAGATGTGCGTATCGAGCGTGCGCGACTCCGGATCGAGCTCGCGCCCCCACGTGCTCATGCAGACCAGCTTGCGCGACAGCAGCTTGCCGACGTTGTTGAAGAACAGTTCGGCGAGATCGAATTCCTTCGGCGTCAGCTTGATCGGCGCACCGCGCAGCGTGATCGTGCGCTCGCGCGGATCGAGCAGGTAGTCGCCGGCTGCGATCGCGCCGCAGCGGTCGGTAGCGCGCCGAGCGCATCAGCAACGCGTTCACGCGGCTGGCGAGTTCGGCGACGCGAAACGGCTTCGCGATGTAGTCGTTCGCGCCCGCATCCATCGCGAGCACGATCTCGTCTTCCAGCGTCTTGCTCGTCACGAACAGCACGGCGGGCGAGGCGCCCAGCGTGCGGCGGATCCAGTACAGCACTTCGAAGCCGCTCATGCCCGGCAGCAGCCAGTCCAGGATCACGAGGTCGAACGGCTCGGCGCGCAGCAGCCGCTGCGCCTCCTGGCCGTCGGCCGCTTCGATCACCTCATGACCGAGCGGCTCCACTACCCGCGCGGCGCGCCTTCGCATGAACGGGATCATCTTCGACTATCAACACACGCATCAGCGGTCATCCTCGTCATCGGCGGACGAGCGACCTGGCCGTCGTCGCTTCGCCGCGGGCACGACATCGTATGGGATACGTATGGGATACGAACGAATCATGCGCGTACGGTGCAGAGCCAAACAGCGCGCGCGTCCGCGCCCACGCTCATGGCGGTTCGCATTCGTCGCGCTACCTCGCGCGACCGGTAGGTACGGCGCGAATGGTCCAGCAGGCCCGTTATGGGCGTTCCACGGGGCTCTCAGCATCGGGATGCTCATGGTTGCAGTGCCTTCATCGGGCTGCATGTGTTTCGGTGGTACCGGATGGAATCGGCCGCGTCGCGCAGCCGGTTTCTCGGCAAACGTTTGCGTCCGGAACACTCACGAGCAATTTTTTTCCGATCCGAACGATCCGCCGACGCTGTAGTCGTTGGCGAGCCAAAAGCCGGGCGGATTTTCGCATGAGGGTAATGGTTGTCATGTGACGACAGATGTTTGAGCGCAACAGCCATACATGCTCAGCCGGCGTGCTTCGCGGACGCCCTCGCGCCTCATTGGATCGCCGCAGCCGAAGGCGGCGATCATGCGATGGCACGCCGCCGGCCCGCGTCATCACACCGATGCGCGTGCAACGCCGGATTCCGCCGGACGACGCCATTAAGTCGCCGAACGAACGCATGCCGACCGGCGCCACGGGTCGGTTCGCGCCAGCGACGTCGCGACACCCACCGCTGAGCCGACGCACGCGCCGCGTGCTCGCGAACACCGACAGCCACGACCGGTTCGATCTGTCCCGCACATCGATCCGCCGAGTTCGCCATGTTCATTTCCTTTCATGCCGCGCGACTCACGAAACGTCGCGCGCGACCGGCGATCGACGCAAGTTCACTCACCCATTTTTCATTCCGGCATCCCACTATTTTCCGGTTTTTCCACAACATTCAGTGATTGACCGCATGACCACGACATCACATTTATCAACTGACTTTATTTAACTATTTCTGTCTTTCTGCTGTGTCAAACTCTCGTCCGGTTCCGCGTCCTTTCTTTCGTTTTCCGCGTCAGTGCGTTCGAAGGATAGGCGGCTCGCAACGGCCCTCGTGCCTACGGTCGTCGCAGCCTAGGAATCCCAGATTCTGGGAACATAAGTACGCGATGTCACATCGAGCGCCGAGCGCAACAAAGCGCCGCTTCGACCGTTGAATTTCGCGTGGAATACCAGTTGATTGGCCAAACCGGTTCCACTGCTTCGGGCCTAGTTTGCAGGCATTCGAACTCGCAAACCTTTGCCCGAGCGGACTAAATGTTTCCCCGGCCGGACGATATTTACATTCATACAATCGCGCATCGCGACGGATGCCGAGTGTGAACGCTTTTTTACGCCCAATAAATACGATGCCCGCTCACGGAGACGATAAAACGATGAATTCGATCTGCAATGCGTACGGAGTCCCGCACGACAAAATCCGCTTCAATCCATCGTTCGGGCCAATTCGATTTCCATTCGCCGGATTCGGAAATAACGACCGGTATTCAGCGGACGTGGCGGCACGGTTTTTGTCGATCCGTTCGCGATTGCTCCGCGCAGCGCCGCGCGTGCCGTGCGCTGTCAATCAAGTCCACACGGATCGCACGGAATCGTTACCGCGGCGCGCGCCCTCGACCTATAATTTTTCGCAATAATCGCGCACATAGATGCATCGAGCCAGCCCAGGCCAACCCTCTCCAACGCGCTCGCAACCATGCCATCCCGTTCGTCCAGTCCGGCGTCGCTCCGCGCCACGCCTGAGCTCGTCGGCGCACATATTCTCGTCGTCGACGATCGCCCGAACGACCTGCGGCTCCTGACCGAGATCCTGCGCTCAGCGCGGTGCCGGATCAGCGTCGCGTTCGACGGCCTGCAGGCGTATCACCGCGCGCAGGCGATCGTGCCCGACCTGATCCTGATGGACGTCCGGATGCCGCGCATGGACGGCTTCGCCGCGTGCCGGCTGCTGGCGTCGACGCCCGACACGCAGAACATTCCGGTCATCATCCTGACGGCCGCCGGCGATCTCGACGATCGCATCGCGGGCCTCGAGACGGGCGCGCTCGACTACATCGTGAAGCCGTTCGAGCCGGCCGAGGTGATCGCCCGAATCCGCAATCACCTGAAACGCGCGCGGCGCAGCCAGCCGTTCGCGCATCTGCCCGAGCTGCCCGATCACCCGGACACCGCGCTGGTGCGCGCGGCCAGCGACATCCTGCTGCGCGAACTGCGCAACCCGCCGACGCTGGACGAACTCGCGCGGCAGGTCGGCACCCATGAGAAGCGGCTGTCGCGCGTGTTCCGCGATCATCTCGGGCAGACCGTATTCGAATATCTGCGCGACACGCGGCTGCGCGCGGCGCAGCACTTCCTCGCCGCGACGTCGATGGGCATCGGCGACATCGCCGAGGAGATCGGCTTTTCGACGCCCGGCAACTTCGCGACGGCGTTCCGCGAACGCTTCGGCGTCACGCCGTCCGACTGGCGCCGCCAGCGCCCGACGGTCGATGCGCAGCCGCCGTCGCATGACCATGCGTAGGCGCGGCGCGTCGGCCGCGTATGCGTTCGGGCTGCTCGTGCGGCTCGTGCTGGCGCTGCTCGCCGCATACGCCGCGCCCGCGGCCGCGGCCGACGACAACCCCGCGCAGCTCGAGGCAGTCTCGTTGCTCGAGGATCCGGGCGCGGCGCTGTCGGCGAGCGAGGTCGCGACGCGGGTGGCCGAGCGTCAACGTCGCGCTGCCGCGCCGGCGCGGCCGTCGTTCAACATCGAATTCTCCCGTTCCGCGTGGTGGGTCGGCGCAACGCTCGTGAACCGCGCGGCGACCCGCCAGCCGATAGTGCTGGCGATACGCGACGCGCGCGTCGATCGCGCCGACTTCTATGTCGAACACGGCGGCCAATGGACGCTCGCCGGCCGCTTCCCGGCCCGCGACGGCAGCCTGGGCGAACCGGTGTCGCGATATCCGGTGCTCGCCGCGACACTGGACGCCGGCGAACGGCTGCCGGTGCTGGTGCGCGTCACGTCGCGCAAGGAACTGAAGCTCGCACCGAGCGCATTCACGCGCGACGCGTGGCATGCGTACGAGCTGCGCGCGGCGATGTGGAACTTCGGCTTTCTCGGCGGGCTGCTCGCGCTCATGTGGTGCGCGCTGCTGATCGGCTTCTTCTCGCGCAGCGGCACGTTCGCGGTGCTCGCGCTGCTGGCGCTCGGCACGGCGCTGTTCGAAGCGACCTATCGCGGCTACACCGCGCTGTACCTGTGGCCCGGTGCGTACGAATGGTCGGCGCGCGCGGAAATGGTGTCCGTGTATCTGTCGCTCGCATGCTTCATCGCGTTCATTCTGCTGATCGCCGATCGCGAAAAGACCGGCATGCCGATGCGCGCGGCGTACCTGGTGTTCCTCGCATTCGAATGCGTCGGGATGGCCGGCGCCGCGTGCGGCGATCTGCTGACGTTCACGTGGCTCAGCCTGCGGGTGAACGCGGCGCTCGCGGTGATGAACATCAGCCTCGCGCTGATCCTCGCGTTCCGCCGCACGCCGACCGCGCGCGTGATGCTGATCGCGATCTCGTTCGCTGGATTCAACATGCTGATCCGCGTGCTCGACGCGCGCGGCGCGATTCCCGGTTGGCTGCCGTGGCTCCGATCCGACATCTATCCGAACCCGGTGATCGCGATCATCGGCCTCGCCACGCACCTGCTCGTGCTCGCCGCGTGGATCAACCACGTGGGCCGTCAGCGCACCGAAGCGCGCAAGCGCCTCGAGCACTGGCAACTCACCGAACAGGACCGCCTGCGCGACGAGGTCGCGAAGCGCACGGTCGCCCTCAACGACGCGCTGCAGGAAGTCAAGACGCACATGCAGCAGAAGATCGAGACGCTCGGCTACGTCAGCCACGACCTGCGCGCGCCGCTGTCGACCATCCACGGCTACGCGAAGCTGCTGCTGCAAACCGCGACGCCCGGCCAGGCGCGCCTGATCCGCTCGATCGACCGCAGCATCCGCTACCAGCTCACGCTGATCGACGAATTGCTGCAGTACACGCGCGCCGAGCTGCAGCCGCTCGGCATTGCGCCGGACGCGACCGACCTGCCCGGCCTGCTCGACGACATCGGCGACTACGCGCTCGCGCTGTGTGCGCAGCAGAACAACCGCTTCGACTACCGGCCGCTGACGCCGTTGCCGCGCAAGCTGACGATCGACGGCATCCGGCTGCAGCAGGTGCTGCTCAACCTGCTGTCGAATGCGTCGAAGTTCACGCGCGACGGCACGGTCACGCTGTCGGTCGGCGCGTACCGGCAAGCGGGCGCATGGCGGCTGGTGTTCGAAGTCGCCGACACGGGCATCGGCATCGAGCTCGACCAGACGACCGACATCTTCCGCGCGTATCGGCAGGTGCAGGCCGTGAACGGCGGGACCGGCCTCGGCTTGTTCATCGCGCAGCGGATCGTCGGCGCGATGAACGGCGAGCTGGCCGTATCGAGCCAGCCGGGCATGGGCACGTCGTTCACGTTTCAGATCGTCGCGCCGGCGCTCGGGCATGCGTTGATCCCGGCGTCCGCGCTCGCGCGCACCGTGCAGCCAGCGGAACAGATCGACCTGCTCGCCGATGCGCGCGGGATGCGCTGTCCGCCCGACGATGCACTCGATGAACTGATCGTGCTGGCCGGCGAGGGCCGCCTCACCGATATCGAGGAATGGCTTGGACAGCATGCGCCCGCGCCGCGACATGCCGCGTTCGTGCATGCCGTGCGGGAGCGGCTCGACACGCTCGACCTGCAAGCGATCGAACGCCTGGCCGCAGCGCTGAAGCATACGGGCATCGTGGATGCACCGAGTGCGCCGTCGCTCGACGCGGAGCCGGATCTGGCCGGGCCCGCCTGATCGCGGTATGCGCGCAGGCCGTCGTCGGGCGGTGTGCGGTGCGAGGCCAGCGCGCCACGCATGCACCCCGCGCCGCCGCATGGCCCGCACCGTCCTCACGCTACAACCGCGGCATCGTCGACACCAGCGCCGCG
The DNA here is from genome assembly GCF_000745665.1 of Burkholderia sp. WP42. Taxonomy (NCBI): domain Bacteria; kingdom Pseudomonadati; phylum Pseudomonadota; class Betaproteobacteria; order Burkholderiales; family Burkholderiaceae; genus Burkholderia; species Burkholderia sp. WP42. Next base: position 52,770 of record NZ_JQJT01000036.1, read on the forward strand.
TCGTCGCCCGGCGCAGCGGCCGCGGGCCGAGCGGTTTCCCGCGTCGCGCGCTTCGGATCGAGCCCGCTGCCGCCGGTGCGGCGCCGTGCGGCGTGCCGCTCGATGACCCGCTGCAGCAGACAGAACACGCACAGCAGCGCACCGATCACGATGCGCGTCCACCACGAGCTCAGCGTGCCGTCGAACGTAATGAGCACCTGAATCGTGCCGAGAATCCCGACGCCGAACACCGAGCCGATCACGTAGCCCACGCCGCCCGTGAGCAGCGTGCCGCCGATCACGGTCGCGGCGATCGCGTCGAGCTCCATTCCCTGTGCCTGCAGCCCGTAACCGGACAGCACGTACAGCGTGAACACCACGCCGCCGAGCGCCGAGCAGAAGCCGCTCAACGCATACACGCCGACTTTCGTGCGCGCGACCGGCAGCCCCATCAGCAACGCCGAGCGCTCGTTGCCGCCGATCGCGTAGACGTTGCGGCCGAAGCGCGTGAAATGCGCGACGTAGATCGCGCCGGCCAGCGTCGCGAGCGCGATCAGCGCACCGGCGCTGAGCATGCCGCCGCCGAGCGGCACGCTGATGCCCGCGAGCGCATGGAACGTCGGCTCGTTGATCGTGATCGATTGCGTCGTGATCAGGAAGCACGCGCCGCGCGCGAGGAACATCCCGGCCAGCGTGACGATGAACGGCTGCAGCCGGAAGTAGTGGATCAGCGCGCCCATCGCCGCGCCGTACAGCGCGCCGAACAGCAGCACGATCGGCACGATCGCCCACACCGGCCAATGCAGCCGCTCGGCGCCGACGGCGCACAGGATGGTTGTCAGCGCAACGACGGAGCCGACCGACAGGTCGATGCCGCCCGACACGATCACGAAGGTCATCCCGATCGCGACGATCAGCAGGAACGCGTTGTCGACCAGCAGCCCGGTCAGCACCTGCATCGAGAAGAAGCCCGTATACATCACGGACCCGAAACCGAACAGCGCCGCGAACAGCGCGATCGTCACGACGATCGGCAGCGTGCGCGGGTCGGTGAGCCGTGCGAGGAATCGGTTCATCGCGGCGTCGCTCCGGTGGTGGCGCGCAGCGCGCGCGTCGCGTGGCGCAGCGCCAGCGCGCGCGCCGCGTCCGACTGGATCAGCGTGACGACGATCACGACGATCGCCTTGACGACGAGCGTCGCCTCGGGCGGCACGCCGATCGAATAGGTCGTGTAGGTCAGCGTCTGGATGATCAGCGCGCCGAGCACGGAGCCCGCGAGGCTGAAACGGCCACCGAGCAGCGACGTGCCGCCGAGCGTCACCGCGAGGATCGCGTCGAGCTCGAGCAGCAGCCCCGCGTTGTTGCCGTCGGCGCTGCGCACGTTCGAGCTGGCGAGGATGCCGGCAAGCGCCGACAGCACGCCGGAACACAGATAGACGCCGAACACGACGGCCCCCGCGCGCAGCCCGACGAGCCGCGTCGCGACCGGGTTCACGCCGATCGCGCGGATGAACAGGCCGAGCGCCGTGCGGTTGACCAGCAATGCGATCGCCGCGATCGTCGCGATCGCGATCCACACCGAGCACGGCACGGCCGCGAGATAGCCGCCGCCGAGCGCCAGGTAGCCGGGCGCGCCGATCGGAATGATCTGTCCGCCCGTGAGCAGCTGCGCGATCCCGCGCCCCGCGACCATCAGGATCAGCGTCGCGATGATCGGCTGCATCCCGACGAACGCGACCAGCACGCCGTTCCATGCGCCCGCCAGCAGCCCGACGCCGAGCGCCGCGGCGAGCGCGACGCCGACGCGCGACGGGTCGCCGTCGAGCACGATCGCAGCCGCCGCGCCGGCGATCGCGACGATCGCGCCGACCGAGATGTCGATGCCGCGCGTCGCGATCACGAGCGTCATCCCGAGCGACACGATCACGAGCGGCGCCGCGCGATTCAGGATGTCGATCGGCGCGCCGAACAGATGGCCGTCGAGCAGCGAGATCGACAGGAAGCCCGGCCGGTGCGCGACGTCCAGCGCGAACAGCAGCGCGAGCGTCAGCACCGGCCACGCGAGCGAATGACGAAACAGCGAACGCAGCCGCGTCATGAGCGGCCTCCCGCGATCAATTGGTACACCTGCTCCTCCGAGGCATCGCTGCCGGTCAGTTCGGCGACCTTGCGGCGGTCGCGCAGCACCGCGATCCGGTGACTCACGCGCACCACTTCGCTGATCTCCGACGAAATGAACAGAATCGCGAGCCCCTGCGCGCACAGCGCGAGCACGCGCTCCATGATGTCGAATTTCGCGGCGACGTCGATGCCGCGCGTCGGCTCGTCGAGAATCAACAGCTTCGGCTCCGTCGCGAGCCAGCGCGCGAGCAGCACCTTCTGCTGGTTGCCGCCCGACAGCAGCCCGATCGGCTGCTCGGCGTCGCGCGCCTTGATGCCGAGCCGCTCGATGTAACGGTCCGCGAGCTCGCGCTGGCGCGCCCGCCCGATCAGCCGCCACCAGCCGCGCCGCGCCTGCAGCGCGAGCACGATGTTCTCGCGAATCGACAGCGCGGCGACGATGCCCTCCTTCTTGCGGTCCTCGGGGCAATACGCGATGCCGTTGCGCACCGCGTCGTGCGGCGACGCGAGCCGCGCGCGCCGGCCGTCGATCTCGATTGCGCCGGTGTCGGTGCGCTCCGCGGCGAACGCCAGCCGCGCGGTCTCCGTGCGCCCCGAGCCGAGCAGCCCGGCCAGCCCGACGATTTCGCCGGGCCGCACGTCGAGATCGAGCGGGCTCATCATCCCGCGCCGGCCGGCGCGCTGCATCGACAGAAACGGCGCGCTCGCGCCGGCATCGCGCTGCACGGCCGCCGCGCCCGCCTGCAGCGTGCCGGACACCGGCTCGCGGCCGGTCATCTTCGCGACCAGCAGGTCGACCGGCAGCTCGCGCGCGAGGTACTCGCCTTCGCGCTCGCCGTTGCGCATCACGGTGATGCGGTCGGAAACCGCGTAGGTCTGTTCGAGAAAGTGCGTGACGAACAGGATCGCGATCCCCGACGCCTTCAGCCGGCGCAGCACGTCGAACAGCCGCGCGACCTCGCCGTCGTCGAGGCTCGAGGTCGGCTCGTCGAGGATCAGCACGCGCGCGTCGACCGACACCGCGCGCGCGATCGCGACCATCTGCTGCACGGCGATCGGATACGCGTCGAGCGAGCGCGTGACGTCGAGCGACAGGTCGAGCTCGGCGAGCGCGTCGCGCGCACGCGCATGGATCGCCTTCCAGTCGATCGCGCCGCGCCGCATCGGCTGCCGGCCCGCGAAGATGTTCTCCGCGACCGACAGGTTCGCGCACAGGTTGACCTCCTGGTACAGCGTCTGGATGCCGGCCGCCTCGGCCTCGCGCGGCGCCGCGAAGTTCACCGGCGCGCCGCCGACGCGAATCTCGCCCGCATCGTGCGCATGCACGCCGGTCAGCACGTTGATCAGCGTCGACTTGCCCGCGCCGTTCTGGCCCATCAGCGCATGGATCTCGCCCGGAAACAGCCGGAAGTTCACGCGCTGCAGCGCGTTGACGCCCGGAAACGCCTTGTCGATGCCGATCATCTCGACCACCGGCGGATTCGTCATGGATCGCCCTCGATTCGTTGAAGTGGCCGGACGGCGGCGCGACGGCCACCGTCCGCGCCGCAAGCGACGCTCAGTACTTGCGGGTCGGCAACACCTGCGCGGCGACGTTCATCGGGAACACGGTCTCGTTCGTGACGATCCGCTTCGGCAGCTGCTTGCCGGCCACCACGTCCTTCACCGCGGTCATCAGCTGCGGGCCGAGCAGCGGGCTGCATTCGACGTCGACGTTGATCTTGCCCGCGACCATCGCCTGGAAGCCGCCCTTGGTCGCGTCGAACGACACGACGCTCACGTCCTTGCCGGGCTTGATGCCGGCCTCCTCCATCGCCTGGATCGCGCCGAGCGCCATGTCGTCGTTGTGCGCGTAGACGACGTTGATCTGCTTGCCGTAGGTCTTGGCGAACGCTTCCATCACCTGCTTGCCGCCGGCGAGCGTGAAGTCGCCGCTTTGCGACGCGATCACCTTGAACTTCGGATTGTTCTTGATCACCTCGAGCAGGCCCGCGCGGCGGTCGTTGGCCGGCGCCGAGCCGACCGTGCCCTGCAGCTCGACGATGTTGATCGGGCCGGCGTCGTTCTTGTAGCGCTCTTCGAGCCAGTGGCCCGCGCGCCGCCCTTCCTCGAGGAAGTCGGAACCGATCATCGTCACGTACAGCGACGGGTCCTTCACGTCGACGCCGCGATCGGTCAGGATCACCGGAATATGCGCCGCCTTCGCTTCGGTCAGCACCGGCTCCCAGCCCGACTCGACGACCGGCGAGAACGCGATGACGTCCACCTTCTGCGCGATGAACGAGCGGATCGCGCGGATCTGGTTCTCCTGCTTTTGCTGCGCGTCCGAGAATTTCAGGTTGATGCCGGCCTCCTTCGCCGCACTCTTCACCGACACGGTGTTCGCCGTGCGCCACGCGCTCTCCGCGCCCACCTGCGAAAACCCGAGCGTGATCTGCTTTTGCTGCGCGTAGGCGCCGGTGGTCAGCAGCGTCGCCGCCGCGACGATCGCGCCGGTCGCCAGCTTCCTGATGAATGTCATGGTCCGTCTCCGATGATGTCGTTGTATGCCGCGGCGCCGGCGTGGCGCGGTGCCGCGCTGCGCTGTTGTGGTTCTGCGTCGCGCGGGCGCGGTGCGGGGCCACGCGAGCCGGAGCTTGCGGCCGGCCCGGAATAGACGCCCCGCATCAGTCTAGGAACAAGTCCGATAACCTGCCAATGAAATCTTGGATTGAAGCGATACAACTATCGGCATACGTATAAACACTGATCCGCGGCGCGCGCCACCGCGAGCCGTGCCGCAGGCCGTGCAATCGGCCCTGGAGCGGCGCCGGCGACGCGGCGCACGCAACTTGCTCCGGCGCTCAGGCTCGTTCAAGACAAGGAGAACCGCGATGCGTGCCGGACGCGAACCGAAATCGCAGCGCGCGGCCCCCGGCCGCCGCCTGCCGCGCTGCAGCATGACGAAGCGCCCGTCCCGCTCGAACGGCGGCGCGCGGGTGGACGCCGCGCTGCGCCACGTCGACGACCGGCATCCCGGCTATACGCGCCGGCGCGTGCGCAACGGCTTCGCGTATTACGGACAGGACGGCCAGCGCATCCGCGACCCCGACGAAATCGCGCGCATCAACGCGCTGGCGATTCCGCCCGCGTACACCGACGTGTGGATCTGCATGGACCGGCGCGGCCATCTGCAGGCCACGGGCCGCGACGCGCGCGGGCGCAAGCAGTACCGCTATCACCCGCTGTGGCGCGAGACGCGCGACGCGAACAAGTACGCGCGGATGGCCGCCTTCGCGGCTGCGCTGCCGCGGATCCGCGCGCGTGTCGCGCGCGACCTCGCGCTGCCGGGAATGCCGCGCGACAAGATCGTCGCGACCATCGTCCGCCTGCTCGACACCACGCTGGCGCGGATCGGCAACACCGAATACGCACGCGAGAACGCGTCGTTCGGGCTGACGACGCTGCGCAAGCGCCACGTGACGATCCGGCCCGGACAGGTGCGGCTGCGCTTCACCGGCAAGAGCGGCATCGAGCACGACGTGACGGTGCAGGACCCGCGCGTGGGCCGCATCGTGCGACGCTGCGCGGAGCTGCCGGGGCACGAGCTGTTCCAGTATCTGGACGACGACGGCGCGCGCCATTCGGTCGGCTCGTCCGACGTGAACGACTACCTGCGCGAAGCGGCGGGCGCGGAGTTCACCGCGAAGGACTACCGGACCTGGGCCGGCAGCGTGCAGGCGCTGGCGCTGCTCAGGCGCATCCCGCACGAGAGCGTCACGCAGGCGCGCAAGCAGATCGTCGAGACGGTGCGGACCGTCGCCGGCATCCTGCGCAACACGCCGGCCGTGTGCCGGCGTTGCTACATCCATCCGGTGGTGCTCGACACGTTCGAGGCCGGCCTGCTCGACACGTTCGAGGTGACGCGCAAGCCGCGAGGGCTGCGCGCGGACGAAGCGGCGTTCGTCGCATTGCTCGAGCAGGCCGAGCGCCGCTCGGCCCGGCCGCAGAAAAAATGACGCGGGAAGTGACGCGGGCCGCGCCGGCCCGCGGTCGGCGTTACAGCCCGAGCGAATTCGCCGTGCTGCGAAACACCAGCGGACGCTCGTCCTGCCGCTGCTCGCGGCGGGCGAACTGCACGGCCTGTTCGACCCGGCCGTGATGGGCCGATTTCGAGCACACCGGATCGGCCTCGGCCGGATCGCCGGCCAGCATGTACGCCTGGCAGCGGCACCCGCCATGATCGACATGCCGCTCGTCGCAGGTGCGGCACGGCTCGCGCATCCAGCCGTCGCCGCGAAACGCGTTGAACGCGTCGCTGTCGTACCAGATCTCCTTCAGCGACTGCTCGCGCACGTTCGGCAGCGTGAGGCCGGGCAGCGAGCGCGCCGCATGGCACGGCAGCGCGGCGCCGTCGGGTGCGACGCCGAGGAACACCGAGCCCCAGCCGTTCATGCACGCCTTCGGCCGCTGCTCGAAGTAGTCGGGCACGACGAACAGGATCTTGCAGCGCTCGCCCACCAGCTTGCGGTAGCGGTTGACCGTTTCCTCCGCGTCGCGCAACTGCTCGGCGGTCGGCATCAGCTGGTCGCGGTTGAGCATCGCCCAGCCGTAGTACTGCGTATTGGCGAGCTCGAGAAAATCCGCGCCGAGATCGAGCGCCATCTCGATGATCTGCCCCACGTGCGGCAGGTTGTATCGATGCAGCACGCAGTTCAGCACCATCGGGTAGCCGTGCTGCTTGATGAGCCGCCCGACGCCGCGCTTCAGGTCGAAGGTGCGCGTGCTGGTGAGAAAGTCGTTCAGCTCGCGCGTCGAATCCTGCAGCGACAGCTGGATATGATCGAGGCCGGCCGCCTTGAGCCGCTCGATGCGCGTCGCGTTCAGGCCCACGCCCGACGTGATCAGGTTGGTGTAGAAGCCGAGCGAGCGCGCATGCCCGACCAGTTCTTCCAGATCGTCGCGCTGCAGCGGCTCGCCGCCGGAAAAGCCGATCTGCGCGGCGCCGAGCGCGCGCGCGTCGCTGATCACCGTGCGCCACGCGTCGGTGTCGAGCTCCGCGCCGTGCGTCGCGAAATCGACCGGGTTGTAGCAGAACGCGCAATGCAGCGGGCAGCGGTACGTGAGCTCCGCAAGCAGCCACAGCGGCGCCGACGGCCGGTTCTGATCGGGGGTCGTGTCCATGTCAGTCGAGCCAGCCGCGCAGCCGCGCATGATCGAGGAAGCGGTAGACGTCCGACGCAAGATCCGACGTGCTGAACAGCTGCTCGAGTTCGCCGATGATGTCGTCGAGCTCGCGCGTGCCGTCGCAGCGCACGAGGATCTCGCCGGCACTCGGGTTGAGCCGGACCATCCCTTCCGGATACAGGAGCACGTATGCGTCCTGGGCCGCCTCCCACTGCAGGCGGTACATGCCCCTCAGCGAGGGGCGCAGCGGCACGCCGCTGACGGCTTCGTTCGAGTTCATGCGGGATATGCCTTTTCGATCGCATCGAGAATCTGCCACAGGACATCCAGCTTGAACGACAGGATGTCGAGCGCGCGCCGTTGCGCGTCAGGTGTCGTGAAATGGCTCAGCGTCACCGCGAGCCCGTGCTTGACGTCGCGCTGCGCGAGCGGCACGCGGCTGCGGAAATACTGCAGGCCGTCGGCCTCGATCCACGGGTAGTGCGACGGCCAGCCGGCCAGCCGGTCGAGGTGGATCTGCGGCGCGAACATCTCGGTCAGCGACGAGCACACGGCTTCCTGCCACGGCGCGCGACGCGCGAAGTTGACGTACGCATCGACCGCGAAGCGCACGCCCGGCAGCACGTGCTCGAGCGACCACAGCTGCGCGCGCTCGATGCCGACCGCCTCGCCGAGCCGCGCCCACGCCTCGATGCCGCCTTCGCTCTCGCCGTGCCCGTCGTGGTCGAGAATCCGCTCGACCCACAGGCGGCGCGTCTCGCGGTCGGGGCAGTTCGACAGGATCGCCGCGTCCTTCAGCGGAATGCTGATCTGATAGTAGAAGCGGTTCGCGACCCAGCCGCGAATCTGCTCGCGCGAGCATTCGCCGGCATTCATCCGCCGGTTGAACGGATGATGAATGTGATAGCGCGATTCGAGCGCGCGCAGGCGCGCCTCGAACTCCTGCGCGCTCCAGGGCGTCGCGTGCAGCGCCGCGGCGGGAATCGGTGCGTTCATGTCAAACCTCGAATTGCATGCCGTCGTGGGCGACCTCGATGCCGTGCTCGCGCAGCTGCGCACGCTCGGGCGAACCGGGGTCGAGAATCGGATTCGTGTTGTTGATGTGGGTGAGGACCTTGCGCGTGCTCGCGGGCAACACCCCGAGCCGCTCGATCATCCCCGGGTGCGCGGCATCGCCGCGCTGCGCGAGATGCCCCATGTCGGCCGCGTGCTTCGACGACAGGCCGAGGTCGATCATCTCCGTCCCGGTCCAGAAGGTGCCGTCCACCAGCACCAGCTCGGCGTCGCGCATCGCGGCGCGCACGCCGTCGTCGACGTCGGCGAGTCCCGGCGCGTAGAACGCCTGGCGGCCGGTGGCCGTGTCCTGAATCAGCAATGCGATGTTGTCGCCCGGCACGCTGGCTGCGCGATGCGGCGAGTAAGGCGGCGGCTTGCTGTCGACCGGCAGCGCGGTGAAGCGAAGGCCGGGCGCGCCGGCGATCGCGAACGGCTCGCGCAGTGCGATCGGGTTCACGTCGACGCCGCAGTAGTGGCCGAGCAGCGGGACGAGCGGCAGCCCGGTCGACAGGTCCTCGAGCACCGGCGCGCTCGCGTAGAGCGGCAGCGGCGAGGTACGCTCGCGCAGCATCAGCAGGCCCGTCACGTGATCGATCTGCGCATCGCACAGCATCACGGCCGCGATCGCGCTGTCGCGGATCTGCCGTGCCGGTTGCAGGTCGGGATCGGCGCGCAGCTGCGTGAGGATGTCCGGCGACGCGTTCACCAGCACCCAGTCGACGCCGTTGCCGCTGACCGCGATCGACGACTGCGTGCGCGGCACGATTCCGCTACTGCCGGTGCGGGCGCGACGGCAGTTGCTGCAGTTGCAGTTCCATTGCGGCAACCCGCCGCCGGCGCCCGAGCCGAGTATCTTGATCTTCATCTGCGTGTGCTCCGGGTGCTGCCCGCATCGGGTTCGCCGACGCGGGCGGCACTGCGTGCGTCGATCAGCGGTTGGCGATGTACATCGTGATTTCGAAGCCGAAGCGCAGGTCGGTATAAGCCGGGGTGGTCCACTGCATGATGTGTCTCCTTGTTGAGTTGGTGAATCGAACAACCGCATCGATCGAGCGGCCGTTACCAGTTCAGCAAGGAGCGTGCCGGGGCGGCAGGCGCGCGGCGCGGCGGCGTGCGCGGGCCTGCGCGGACGTGCGATAGCCGCCGCATCGTGATGACGCCGTCATTCTTACGATATGCCAACGCAACTCTTTCGGAATCCGTCGGGCGACACGCTCGGGTGTGCCCGATGGGCGTTGCAGGTGTTGAATCCTTGAACACCGGGTGTTGCAACATGACACACCGGTGTGACACTCGCGGCGGCGTCAGCGCGTTTCGGGCTCCGTCGCGTCCTGGGCGGCGGCCGGCATCTTCCGGTAGATGGTGTTGCGCGACACGCCGAGCGCGCGCGCCGCGGCCGATACGTTGCCGCCGTGACGGGCGAGCGCGGCCGCGATCGCGGACGCGGCCACGTCCTGCAGCCGCGCATCGCTGGCGGCCGCCGCGGCGGCCAGCGGCGCGGGCTCCGCCGCGAGCGACGCCACGTCGTGGCCGTTGGCGGCCGGTGTCGGCTCGCGCCGCACGTCGTCGAAGAAATCGTCCGGCAAATGCTCGCGGCGAATTTCGCCGTCTTCGTCGACCATCGCGGCGGCGGTGCGCAGCAGGTTCGCGAGCTGCCGGAAGTTGCCCGGCCAACCGCAGCGCTCGAACAGCGCCATCACGTCGGGCGCGACGCTCAACGGGCGGCGGCCTGGGCCCGACAGCGTCTCCCGCTGCAGCATCTTCTGCACGACCACCGCGAGGTCGGTGCGATCGCGCAGCGGCGGCAGGCGCACGACCAGGCCGTTGAGCCGGTAGTACAGGTCTTCGCGGAAGCGGTTCTGCGCGATCATCTCGCGCAGGTCGCGGTGGGTCGCGCAGATGATCGCGATGTCCACGCCGATCGCCTTGGTCGAGCCGAGCGGGTTGACGATGCGCTCCTGCAGCACGCGCAGCAGCCGCACCTGCAGCGGATACGGCATGTCGCCGATCTCGTCGAGAAACAGCGTGCCGCCGTTGGCCTGCAGCAGCTTGCCGGTCGCGCCCTTGCGCCGCGCGCCGGTGAACGCGCCTTCCTCATAGCCGAACAGCTCGGATTCGATCAGCGTCTCCGGGATCGACGCGCAGTTCACCGCGACGAACGGACCGTCGCGGCGCGGCGAGTCGTTGTGGATCGCCTGCGCGAGCAGTTCCTTGCCGGTGCCCGTCTCGCCGGTGATCAGCACCGGGATGTCCTTGCCGATCACCTTGCGGACCTTCGCGATCACGGCCGCGACCTGCGGATCGCCGGTGTCGAGGTAGCTGAGCCGCGACAGGCTCGCCGCGTTCTGCGCAGCGGTCGGCCGCGCGGCCTGCGCCGTGCCGCCGTCGTGCACTTCTGCCGGGCGGCTGCCCTCGGCCCGCGATGCGCGCCGGAACTGCACGCGCGCGCAGACCACCGCGCCGTTGCCCAGATTCAGCGACACGTGCGGCTCGGTGCTGGCCCGCATCCGGTCGATCAACTGCGCGCTCGTCACGTCGAACAGCGACGCGAGCGTATGCGCGCGCAGCGCCGCGAGCGGCATTCCGAGCTGGAATTGCGCACTGCGGTTGGCCGACAGGAAGCGGCCGTCGGCGGTGAACGCGACGATCCCCTCCATCAGCGTGCCGAGGAATTCGGGGCGGCCGTGGAACGACACCTGCAGCGTTTCCTGGAAGGTCGTCGTGAACAGATGGTTCTCGATCATCTGCACCGACATCTTCGCGAGCGCCATCGTGTGCTGGTGATAGCTGCGATGGTCGCCCGTCACGTCGAGCACGCCGATCGCGTCGCCGTACGGATCGAGAATCGGCACGCTCGAGCAGGTGAGGAAATGGTTCGCGGCGAGAAAGTGCTGGTCGCCGTGCACGACCATCGGACACAGCTCGGCGAGTGCGGTGCCGATCGCGTTGGTGCCCTGCCGGTTCTCGGCCCAGTTCGCGCCGGGGCGCAGCGCGACGCGCTCCGCGCGCCGCAGGAAATCGTCGTCGCCGATCGAATGCAGGATCAGGCCCTCCGCATCGGTCAGCACGATCATGCTCTGCGTGTTGACGATCTGCTCGTGCAGCGTCTCCATCACGGGCATCGCGTGGACGCACAGCACGCGGTTCTGCTCGCGCTTCAGCGCCAGCGCGGTGCCGGACAGCAGGTCGTAGTCGGGGCGTGTCGACGCCTGCAGACCGAACGTTTCGGACCGCTCATGGGACTTCTGGATCGTCGGCGTCGGCCAGCCGGGCACTTGCGGTGCCCGAGCGCCGGCCGTCGGATAAACGTCATCGCGCATTGTCTCCTCCGGGGATCCTTCCGGTCGATGCCGGACTCTTTGCCATCGATGCAAGCAAACATCGGGCCACAGGGCGGCCCGTTCATCGAGGTCGTGGCGTTGCGTCGGCGTCCGGCCGACATTGAAAGGAAAATGAAATCGGCATCGCGAGGCACGTCGTGCAATGCGTTTCCGGTACGGCCCAGTGATAGCGCGAAACCTTGGCGCACCGCCACCCGGACGAATCCCTAGCTTGCGCGCGGGCGCGATTCTCGCTTCAGTGGCGCGAGCGCGCGGCGCGCCGCCGCCGCCTTCTCCCTCTACCCCGACCGACATGACGCACACCTTCAAGCACCTGCACCGCGACGCCTGCACGATCGCGTGGACCGAAGCCGGCAATCCGCTCGGCGAGCCGGTCGTCGTGTTGCACGGCGGCCCCGGCAGCGGCAGCCGGCCCGCGGTGCTGAGCCTGTTCGACCTCGAACGCATGCGCGTTGTGCTGGTCGACCAGCGCGGCGCGGGCGCATCGACGCCGCGCGGCGGCTTGCGGCACAACGACACGACGCGGCTGCTGCGCGATCTCGACGCGCTGCGCGCGCAGCTCGGCATCGCGCGCTGGGGCGTCGTCGGCGGGTCGTGGGGCGCGGCGCTGGCGCTCGCATATGCCGGACGGTATCCGTCGCGCGTCAGCGGCGTCGTGCTGCGCGGCTTGTTCCTCACGTCGTCGCGCGAAGTGCGCGCGTTGTTCGTCGGCATGCGCGCGCACGCGCCGCGCGCGTGGCGACGCCTGATCGACGCGGCCGGCACCGCGCGCGCCGAGCGCCTGACGACCAGCTTCGCGCGACGGCTGCAGCCCGGCGCGAGCGCGGCGCGGCAACGCGCGCTCGCGCTCGCGTGGAGCGCCTACGAAGACGCGATCCTGACCGGGCGGCCGACCCGCCGCACGCGCACGACGCAACCGGCGCTCGAGCGCCTGATCGACAAGTACCGGATTCAGGCCCATTACCTGCTGCACGACTGCTGGCTCGGCGAGCGCCGGCTGCTCGCGCTCGCGCGACGGGCGGCCGACGCCGGCGTGCCGATTCACGCGGTGCACGGCACGCGCGACCGCGTGTGTCCGGTCGACAACGTCGCGCGCCTCGCGCGCGCGGTGCCGGCCGCGCTCGTCGAGCGCGTGCCGGCCGGCCATCTCACGCGCGACGCTGCGCTCGCGCGCGGCGTCGCCGCGGCGGTGCGCGCACTGCCGGCCGTCATGCCGGCCGATCGGCACACGGCAGCCGACGCGCCCGTTCAGTCCCACGCATAGCGCGCGCCGAGCCACGCGCCGCGCGGCGCGCCGGGCCCGACGAACTGCTCGTTGACCGGATTCAGCCCGTCGAACGAATGATTCGGGCCATTGAAGAAGTTGCGGCCGAGCGTGCCGAAGTTCGCATAGCGCTTGTCGAGCAGATTGGTGACCGACGCGAACAGTTGCAGATGCTTGGTCGCCTGCCACGTCGTGTCGAGATCGATGAGGAAATAGCCGGGAATCGTGCCGTTCGCGTCCTGGTTGTTCTCGTCGCCGCGCGCGAATACGCCGCCGCGATACGTGAGGTTGGTGCCGATGTTCCACTTCGGCGTCGCCGCGAAATCGAGCCGCAGCTTCACGGTGCTGGCCGGAATGCCCGGAATCCGGTCGCCGGAATGCACGACGATGTTGCCGCGCGCGTCGGCGCTCGAATTGCTCGCGCTGCTTTCGGTCCACGTCGAGCGGTAGCGCGCATCGACATAGCTGTAGCTCGCGCCGATCCCCACCGGCCCGAGCCGCGTGTGTCCGGCCAGCTCGACGCCTTGCCGCCGCGTGTTGCCGACGTTCTGGAAATAGCCGAGCGTGCTGGCGCCGCCGTTGCTGCTGATGAACTGGATATCGTCGGCGAGCGTGGTGCGGTAGACCGCCGCGCTCCACGTCGTCGCCTGGCCCGCGCGGCCGCGCGCGCCGAACTCGAAGGTCTTCGCGATCACCGGCTTGAGCGCCGGATCGGCGAGAAAGTCGTTCGGCAGCGAACACGGCGCGGCCGGGTCCGCGCACGCGAGCTCGATCGCGGTCGGCGAGCGCATTCCCTCGTTGTAGGTCGCGTACGCGGTGAAGCCCGGCACCGGATTCCACGTGACGCCGACGGCCGGATTGAACCGCGAGAACGTATGACGCGCGGTGAGCAACGGCTGCTGGCCGCTCACGTCCTCGATCGCGGCGCGCGACCAGTCGTAGCGGCCGGCCAGCGTCAACGCCCACTGCTGCGTGAGCGCGAGCGTGTTGTCGAAGTACACGCCGTAGTTCGCGTTGCGCGTCCGGGCGCGGGTCGTCTGCGTGAAGTTGCCGACGCCCACCGTCGCGCGCGCGTCCGTGAACGCCGCCTGCTGCGACGCCTGCTCGAAACCCGACGTCGCGAGATCGGCGGACGCGCCCATCACGAACTGCTCGTCCATACCGGCGAGCTTGCCGAGCAGCGTCAGCTGCAGCGCCGCGCCGTAGCTGTCGGTCGTGATCGTCGAGCGGTCGTTGGTCCCTTGCACGGTGTCGACGGCGCCGCTGTCGTCGACGCTGCCGAAGTCGTCGTTCACGTTGCTGCTGGTGTTCGTGTTGCGGTAGTGCCGGTAATGAACGCCGCCGCTCAACTGCACCTGATCGTTGAACGCATGATCGCCCGACAGCGTGACGTACGCGGCGCTGTTGCGATTCAGGTCCGGATAGGTGTACGCCTGCGCGCGGTTGTCGAGAAACGAGCGCGGAATCGTCTGCGTGCCCTGCAGCGCGTTGTCGGCGCCGCCGGCCGAGATCGACAGCGTCGTGTCGGCATCCACGTAGCGCAGCTTGCCGAAGCCCTGCCGTACGCGGCTCGCGTTGTGATCGGCCCAACCGTTGTCGTTCGCGACGTTGCCCGTCACGTAGTAGTCGAGCGCGCTGCCGATGCGCCCGCCCTGCTCGAACTGCGCGGTCTTGCGCCCCCATGAGCCGCCGGACAGCTGCGCGGCGCCGCCGGGGCTGGTCCTGCCGTTCTTCGTCGTGATCGCGAGCGCGCCGCCGAGCGTGTTGAGCCCGTAGGTCGGGTTCGAGCCGGGAATCAGCTGCATCGTGTCGATCGCGGCCTGCGGAATCAGATCCCAGTTGACGACGTCGCCGAACGGTTCGTTCACGCGCACGCCGTCGACGAACACCGACAGCCCCTGCGGCGTGCCGACGACCGGTGACGCGGTGAAGCCGCGGTAGTTCACGTCCGCCTGGTACGGGTTGCCCTGCGCGTCGTTGATGTCGATGCTCGTCACGTTGCGCTCGAGGTAGTCGGTCAACACGCCGCGGTGCTGCCGGTCGACGTCGTCGCCGCGTATCGTCTGGACGTTGGCCGGCACGCGCGACAGCGGCGTGCCGATGCCGAGCAGCGGCGTCGTGCCGACGACGACGATCGGCGCGAGCGTCTGCTCCGCGGCCGGATCCGACGGCGCGACCTGCGCGGCAGCGGGCGTCAGCCAGCCGCCGAGCATGCCGCCGACCCACAGCGTTGCGCCGGCGCGGCCGGCGGCCCGGCAGCGCTTCGCCAGTTCGGCTTCCTTCATTTACGGGTCTCCTCAGTCGTCTTGTCGTCGTGTTGTCGTGTATAGCGATACAGCAGGCGCAGGCGCCGTATCGGCGGCCGCGGTCGGTTTCGCGTCATCGGCTGCGCGCACGCGGCGAACGCGATGCCATCCGCGTGCTGACGATGCCGGACACGTGCGTGCGACACCGTCTCCGTCGAGCCCATTGAATCGTTCTGGAAATGGCATCCGGTTTCGCGCTGCATGAATCGCTTCGTGATCCAGATGGCAAGAAGCATGCCGAAATGCCGGTCGCCTTGCGGGTGGCCTTGTCAGCGCGAAGCCGACCCACTCACCCGCGGACGCATTGCGACACTGGGCCACGCGTGTGTTGCACTTCGTGTCACTGCCGCTGCACCTGTGTCACTTTGGATCAGCACGCCGCGAGATGCGCCGACATGCGCGGCGCGATGCCCGTCGGCGCCGGCACCGGAACTGCGCAATCGGTGAAAACCAGCGGCACGCGACGGCTTCATCCCGTTGATCGATGCGAGCCGGCCCGCCTCGAACGCGAGCACGGCGCAGCGTGCATCGTTGTTCCGCCGCACGATGAATGCACTGTCATCTTTAGCAACACTACACGCACGGTTGTCCCCGAACGCAACAACCATTGATCAACCGCAACCATCGGCACGCGACCGCACGGCGCGCGCGAATCGCCCGCCGCACGTTGCGCGGCAATGCTCGCGCATCAATGGCATGCGATTTGCGTTACTGGCTGCGCACTGATCCCGGAACCCCACCCAGCCGGCCTGGCCGGATGTTGGCCGCGGTGCGACCACAATGACTCAGGAGACAACCATGAAGAAACTCTCGGCTTCGAAGAGCCGACTGGCATCGATCGGCATCGCGGCGGCTGCCGCGATCGTCTTGAATCCCGGCCTGGTGGCTGCCGCCGCGGATTATCCGGCCGTCACGTATCAGCGGCTGACCGATGCGCAACGCGACCCGGGCTGGCTCACCTACTACCGCACCTACAACGGCCAGGCGCATTCGCCGCTCAAGCAGATCGACGCGTCGAACGTGAAGCAGCTCACGCAGGCATGGAGCTACAAGTTTCCGGCCGAGCTGAAGCAGGGCTTCGAGGCCACGCCGATCGTCAACGGCCGCTACCTGTTCGTCACCACGCCGAAGGACAACGTCTACGCGTTCGACGCGACCACCGGCGCGCAACTGTGGAAGTACGAGCCGAAGCTCGGCGCCGAGTCGTTCAAGACCGCATGCTGCGACGTCGTGAACCGCGGCGTCGCGCTGTACGGCAAGAACGTCTACGTCGCGATGCTGAGCGGCGAGGTTGCCGCACTCGACGCCCAGACCGGCGCGCTCGTGTGGAAGAAGCAGATGTTCGAACCGGGCCTCGGCTACGCGTTCTCGCTCGCGCCGCTCGCGATCGACGGCGCGATCGTGGTCGGCAGCTCGGGCGGCGAATACGGCGCGCGCGGCTTCATCGCGGCGCTGAGCCCGAACGACGGCTCGGTGCTGTGGAAGCGCTACACGATCCCCGGCCAGGGCGAGAAGCACGCCGACACGTGGCCCGACGGGATGCAGGCGCACGGCGGCGCGCCGGCGTGGCTGACCGGCACCTATGATGCGGCGACGCGCACGCTGTACTGGGGCGTCGGCAACCCGGGGCCGTGGCTCGCGGACCTGCGCCCCGGCGACAATCTGTACTCCGATTCGCTGCTCGCGCTGGACCCGAAGAACGGCGACCTCAAGTGGCACTACCAGTACACGAAGCACGACACGTGGGACTACGACGGCGTGAACACGCCGGTGCTCGCGACGATCAAGTACAAGGGCAAAGAGCATGACGCGATCATCCATGCGGACCGCAACGGCTACTTCCACGCGATCGACCGCGACAGCGGCAAGCTGATCTACGCCGAGCCGTTTGTGAAGGCGACCTCGGTCACCGGCTACACGGAAGACGGCGCACCGATCCAGGACCCGGCGAAGTATCCGAAGGTCGGCACGACGATCGAGACGTGCCCGAGCTTCCTCGGCGGCAAGAACTGGTGGTCGGTGTCGTACGACCCCGAGCGTCATCTCGCGATCGTGCCAACGCTGCATGCGTGCATGAGCCTGTCCGGCAAGTCGGTCAACTACATGGAAGGGCTGCCGTATCTCGGCGAAGGCTTCGAGATCAAGCCGGAACCGGGCAGCGAAGGCTACGGCGAACTGCAGGCCATCGACGTCAACACCGGCAAGAAGGTGTGGAGCCACTGGAGCAAGCTGCCGTGGAACGGCGGCGTCGCGACGACCGCCAGCGGCCTCGCGTTCAGCGGCTCGCTCGACGGCCACCTGTATGCGTTCGACGTGTCGACCGGCAAGGTGCTGTGGGAAAGCCCGCAGCTCGCGAGCGGGATCATCGCGCAGCCGTCGGTGTTCGAAGTCGACGGCAAGGAATACGTCGCGGTGCTCGCCGGCTACGGCGGCGCGAACCCGATCTGGGGCGGCCCGATGGCCAAGGCCGCGGATGACGTACCGCGCGGCGGCACGCTGTACGTGTTCGCGCTGAACCGCGGCTGATCGGCGTCCGACCACCGCATGACGCCCGCGCCGACGGTGCGGGCGTCCTCCCCTTCGTTCCCATTACCCACCGAGCGTACGAACATGAACCTTCGACTTTCCCGCGTAGCCGTCGCCAGTGCGCTCGCGGCAGGCACGGCACTGATTCCCGCACTGTCCATGGCCGCGCCTGCGGTGCGCGTCTGCTCGCTGCCGGGCACCCCCACCGCCGGGCTCGACAAGGCCGTCGCCCGCGAGGCGTTCCGCACGGCCGGCATCGCCGCGACGTTCGCCGCGCACGACGCCGCGGGCAGCGACGACGACGGCGTGTCCGCCCACGAGCTCGCCAAGATCCTCGAGCACGATTGCGACGTGCTCGCCGGCTTCCCGCGCTCGGCGATCGCCGACGCGTCGGACAC
The DNA here is from genome assembly GCF_000745665.1 of Burkholderia sp. WP42. Lineage (NCBI taxonomy): Bacteria > Pseudomonadati > Pseudomonadota > Betaproteobacteria > Burkholderiales > Burkholderiaceae > Burkholderia > Burkholderia sp. WP42. The sequence continues at coordinate 70,927 of NZ_JQJT01000036.1, forward strand.
CAAACTGCTGTTCTCGCAGGGCTACCTGCGCTCCGGCTACGTGAGCGTCACGCGCCGCGACGCAGCCAAGCCGGCCAACGAACGCGAAATCGTCGCGGCGACGTATGCAAGCCCCGCGCAGCTGATCGCGGTGCAGCAGAAGAACGCCCGCTTCGATCTCGAGAACACGTCGGAGCAGACCGTCGACGCGGTCGCCCGCGGCCGCGCGAACCGCGCGATCGTCTGGTATCCGGCGGTCGTCGCCTACCAGGCAGCGCATCCGAAACAGGCGTTCAGCATCGGCGCGACCTCTTCTCCTTATGCGGAATGGCAGCTCACGTTCGCGTTCGCGCAACGTTCGGCCGAGCTGCAGCAGCGGATCGACGCCGCCCTCACGCAGATGAAGCAATCGGGCCGCCTCGCTGCGCTGACGCGCAAATGGGCGCTGCCCGGCAACGCGCTCGAAGCGCGCGCCACGCACGATTCGCGCGCGACGCCGCGCTTCCTCGACGGCGCGCTGGCCACGGGCGCATCGCGCGCCGGCGTGATCCGCGCCGGCGGGCGTGCGGCCGGCGGCGGCTTCATCCGCGTTTCGGACAGCACCGGCGAAGCCGCGCCGTCGTTCGACGCGGCCCAGGTCGAGCATGGCAAGGCGCTGTACGGCAGTGCGTGCGCGAAGTGTCACGGCGTCGATCTCGAGGGCAATACGGCGCCCGCGCTGAGCGGCCCGTCGTTCGCACCGCTCGCGCATTCGCATCTGACGATCGGCGGCGTGTTCGGCTACATGGCGACCAACATGCCGGCCGACCAGCCGGGCAAGATGAAGGACGACGAGTACGCCGACCTGATGGCGTTCCTGCTCGCGTCCAACGGCTATGCCGCGTCCAAGACCAAGCTGAGCGCCGACACCGCGCGCGCGTCCAACGCGCCGCTCGTCGCCGGCCCGGGCGGACACAAGCAAGCCAGCCAGTAAGCGCGGCGCGCGGCCGCCACGGCACATGCCGGGCCGCGCGTCGGCAAGATTTCTTCTTCAACAGGAAACGACCGTGATGCACAACCCGAATCGCAGAACCTTCATCGTCCAGACCATCGGACTGTGCGCGGCGCTCGCCGCAACCCGCTCCACGCTCGCCGCGCTGCCGCTCGTCGACGAGAACGACGCGACCGCGAAGACGCTCGGCTACCGCGCGCGCGCGTCGAGCGTCGACGCCGCGAAGTTCCCGAAATACCAGAGCGGCCAGCGCTGCGCCAACTGCCGCTTCTACAAGAGCGAAAGCGCCGACGCCGGCACCTGCCCGATGTTCGCCGGCAAGTCGGTCGCGGCTGACGGCTGGTGCAACGTGTATGCCAAGGGCGCGTGATGCGTTGCCGGCGCGCCCGGCGCCACGGCACGCGCCGGTGCCGGTGCGCGCCGCCGGCCACGACGGCGACGCGCCGCCTCACGCGGCGCACCTGCATGCACTGATTTCGACGGGGCTCACACGCGGCTTCGTCACGCACGGCGACATCATCGACGCGTTGCCGGACGACGACGCCCATCAGGGCGGCGTCGACGCGACGGCTGCGATGCTGCGCGAGCTGGGCATCGCGGTGTCGGACGGCGCGCACGCCGCGGGCTGGACGCTCGACCGTTACTTCCAGCCCACGCCGAGCGCGCGTGCGTGGGCCGAAGGGGCCGGCGCGCTCGCCGCGGCCGAGCTGAGCGCACCGCGCACGACCGACCCCGTACGCCTCTACCTGCGCGAGATGGGCATGACGCCGCTGCTCACGCGCGACGAGGAGATCATGCACGCGCAACGGATCGAGCGCGGCCGCGCGGCGTCGGTCGCGGTGCTGTGCGGCGATCCGCAGGCACTCGACGCACTGGTCGCGATGCGCATCGAGATCGCCGAAGGCCGGACGGCCGCGTCCGCTTACGTGCTGTCCATCGCGGATAGCGCGGACATGGCGCCCGCCGACGGCGCCGCCGCCGCCAGCCCGCATGCGGGCGATACGCCGGCCGACGCGGGCGCGAGCACGCGCGACGACGACGCTCCGGCCGACGATGGGCTCTGCCGTCATACCGTGCTCGCGCGACTGGCGCCGATCGACGCGCTCACGGCCGCGATGCGCGCCGCACTGGAAACCGACGGCGCGCACGGTCTCGCCTACCGCGCCTGCGTGCGCGAAGCGGCCGCCCTGCTCGGCACGCTGCGCATGTCGATGCGCGCACTCGAGCGCATGAGCGAGCCGCTGCGCACGCACGCGCGCCGGCAGCGCACGCTGCACGGCCGGCTCGCACGCACGCTCGCCGACGCCGGCGTGCCGCACGGCGCGGCGGCCGCGTGCGTGCAGCGCGACGGCGATCATGCCCGCTGGCTCGCGGCGTGCATCGCCGCGCATCCCGAATGCGAGCCGGCGCTGACGCGCCGCGCGGCCGAGCTGGTCGACGCGCGCGACGCGATCGCGCGGGCCGCACGCACATCGGCACTGCCGCCCGACACGATCGCGTTGCTCGATGCGCGGCTCGACACGATCGAGCGCGCGATGCAGCCGGCGCGGATGGGCCTCTTCGACGCGAACCTGCGGCTCGTCGTATCGATCGCGAAGCGCTACCCGGACCGCGGGCTGCCGTTCGCGGACCTGATCCAGGAAGGCAACATCGGGCTGCTGAAGGCGATCGACCGCTACGACCATCGGCGCGGCTTCCGCTTCTCCACCTACGCGACCTGGTGGATCAGGCAGGCGATCACGCACGCGCTCGCCGATCTCGGCCGCACGATCCGCGTGCCGACGCACACTGTCGACGCGATCAACAAACTGACACGGATCGCGCGCGAACACCGGCAGCGTTCCGGCGCTGCCGCGACGCCGCACGAACTGGCCGTGCAAATGGGCGAGCCGCTCGACAAGGTGCGCGACCTGATGTCGATCGTGAAGGAGCCGATGTCGGCCGACGCGCCCGTCTCGCCGGAAGGCGAGATGACCTTCGTCGACGTCGCGCCCGACGTATCGACGCCGTCGCCCGAAGACGCCGCCGGCGCCGCGCAGCTGCGCGACACGATCGCGGCGATGATCGGCCGCCTGCCGGCGCGCGAGGCGACGGTCCTGCGGCTGCGCTACGGGCTGCACGCGGACGAAGGCTGCTCGCTGCGCGACATCGGCCGACAGCTGAACCTGTCCGCCGAACGCGTGCGGCAGATCGAGGCGTCAGCGCTCGCGCGGCTGCGCGCGTCCGACGGGCTCGACGTGCTGCGCGCGTTCATCGCATAGCCCGCGCAGGGACGGCGGCGCATGCGCCGCCGTCCGCCGCCATGTTGACACCTGCAACACCCGCTGCTGCATTTCGGCGCAACGATCGCGCCGCTCACGATGCCGCGCGGCCATGCGCAGATCGTTTGCACCCCCTATCGATTCCGGAACGCCGCGCGCGACGGGCATGCGTGCCGATTCGACCGGATCGCGGCGGCGCTTGGCATGCTAGTTGCGTTTTGCTATTCCAGCCACACCCAGACAAATTATGGAGAACACCTTGACCGCCCTCGTATCGATCCTTCAGGAAAGCCGAATCTTCGAACCGACGGCCGACACGCGCGCACGCGCGACCATTTCCGGCATGCCGGCCTACCGCGCGCTCGTCGCCGAGGCCGAGCAGGACTACGAGGGCTTCTGGGCGCGCCTCGCGCGCGAGAACCTGAGCTGGCACAAGCCGTTCACCAAGGTGCTCGACGAGAGCAACGCGCCGTTCTGCACGTGGTTCGACGACGGCGAGCTCAACGCGTCGTACAACTGCCTCGACCGTCACGTCGAAGCCGGCAACGGCCAGCGCGTCGCCGTGATCTTCGAGGCCGACGACGGCACCGTCACGCGCGTCACCTACGCCGAGCTGCTCGCGCGCGTGTCGCGCTTC
>NZ_KN050728.1:0-59773 GCF_000745665.1 Burkholderia sp. WP42
TGCACTGCAAGACCTGCGACATCAAGGACCCGACGCAGAACATCGTGTGGGTCACGCCGGAAGGCGGTGGCGGGCCGAATTATCCGAACATGTAATGCAATTCATGGTCGCGCCCGCAGGCGCGACCGAACCGGAGTGAGACGATGAGCAATGCAGCGAAGGAAGTCGTGGTGGTGAGCGCGGTCCGTACCGCGATCGGCGATTTCGGCGGGAGCCTGAAGGACTTCTCGCCGACCGATCTCGGCGCGAAGGTCGTCGGCGAAGTGCTGGCGCGCGCCAACGTGCCGGGCGATGCGGTCGGCCACGTGGTGTTCGGCCACGTCGTGAACACCGAGCCGAAGGACATGTATCTGGCGCGGGTGGCGGCGGTCAACGGCGGCGTGGCGCAGCACACGCCCGCGCTGACCGTGAACCGTCTGTGCGGCTCGGGCCTGCAGGCGATCGTGTCGGCGGCGCAGACGATCATGCTCGGCGATGCCGAGGTCGCGATCGCCGGCGGCTCGGAAAACATGAGCCGCGCGCCGTACACCGTGCCGTCCGCGCGGTTCGGGCAGCGCATGGGCGATGCGAAGCTGATCGACATGATGCTCGGCGCGCTGCACGACCCGTTCCAGACGATCCACATGGGCGTGACGGCCGAGAACGTCGCACGCAAGTACGGCATCTCGCGCGACGCGCAGGATGCGCTCGCGCTCGAATCGCATCGCCGCGCGGCGCGCGCGATCGCGGAAGGCCGCTTCAAGGATCAGATCCTGCCGATCTCGATCCGCACGAAGAAGGGCGAAGTCGCGTTCGACACCGACGAGCACGTGCGCCACGACGCCGGCCCTGACGATTTCACGAAGCTCAAGCCGGTGTTCGTCAAGGAAGAGGGCACGGTGACGGCCGGTAACGCGTCGGGCATCAACGATGCGGCCGCCGCGGTGCTGATGATGAGCGCCGACGCTGCACGCGCGCAGGGCGCGAAACCGCTCGCGCGCCTGGTTGCGTATGCGCATGCGGGCGTCGATCCGGCCTACATGGGCATCGGGCCGGTACCGGCCACGCAGAAGGTGCTTCAGCGCGCCGGCCTGACGGTCGCCGATCTCGACGTGATCGAGGCGAACGAGGCGTTCGCCGCGCAGGCGTGCGCGGTGACGCAGGAACTCGGGCTCGATCCCGCCAAGGTGAACCCGAACGGCTCGGGCATCTCGCTCGGTCACCCGATCGGCGCGACCGGCGCATTGATCACCGTCAAGGCGCTGTATGAACTCAAGCGCATCGGCGGCCGTTACGCGCTCGTGACGATGTGTATCGGCGGCGGTCAGGGCATTGCCGCGATCTTCGAGAATATTTGATAATCGGGGCGCACAGCACCCGAACACACAGGAATCATCATGACCATCGAAACCGTCGGCGTCGTGGGCGCCGGAACCATGGGCAACGGCATTGCGCAAACCGCGGCCGTTGCAGGACTCAACGTCGTGATGATCGACGTCAGCGACGCGGCGCTCGACAAGGGCCTCGCGACACTGAAGGGTAGCCTCGAGCGGCTCGTGTCGAAGGACAAGCTCGAGGCCGGCGCGCGCGACGCGGCGCTCGCGCGCATCACGACGTCGACCGATTACGCGAAGCTGGCTGCGGTCGACATCGTGATCGAAGCCGCGACCGAGAACGTCGAGCTGAAGGGCCGCATCCTGAAGCAGATCGAGTCGGTCGCACGGCCCGACGCGATCATCGCGACCAACACGTCGTCGATCTCGATCACCTCGCTCGCCGCGCTGCTCGCCGATTCGTCGCGCTTCATCGGCATGCACTTCTTCAACCCGGTGCCGCTGATGCCGCTCGTCGAGATCATCCGCGGGCTGCAGACGAGCGACGCGACCGCGAGCGCGGTGCGCGCGCTGACCGAGCGTTTCGACAAGTCGCCGATCGGCGTGCGCAACTCGCCGGGCTTCGTCGTGAACCGGATCCTGGTGCCGATGATCAACGAAGCGTTCTTCGTGCTGGCCGAAGGCATCGCGACGGCCGAGGAGATCGACGCCGGCATGAAGCTCGGCGCGAGCCATCCGATCGGGCCGCTCGCGCTGGCCGATCTGGTCGGGCTCGACGTCTGCCTCGCGGTGATGGACGTGTTCCTGAAGGACTTCGGCGACACCAAGTATCGCGCGTGCCCGCTGCTGCGCGAGATGGTGTCGGCCGGGCGCCTCGGACGCAAGACCGGCCGCGGCGTGTACGACTACAGCAAGTAAGCGCTGCGCTAAGGTTGATCGATGCGGCCGCCTTCGGGCGGCCGTATTCGTTTGCGGCGGCCGTCGCGCGCGATCGTCGCGCGCCCGGCAGGCATGCGGATTGCGTGGCGCGATGGACACAACCGTTTCGGAGGTCGTCCATGAACCCGCTCTCGACACGGCGGCCGGTGCTCGCGATCTGTGCATGCGCAACGTTTGCTCTCGGCTCGAACGCTGGGTCGACTGCATCGGCTGCAGCGGCCGCGCCCGACGTGTCCGTCAGCCGTGCGGATTACGGCACCACCGCGGCCGGCCAGCCGGTCAGCCAGTACACGCTCGCCAACGCGCACGGCGTGACGCTGAAGATCATCACGTACGGCGGCATCGTGACGGCGCTCGACGTGCCGGACCGCAACGGCAAGCCCGCCGATATCGTGCTCGGCTTCGATTCGCTGCGCGACTACGAGGCGCACAACGGCAACATCCATTTCGGTGCGTTGATCGGCCGCTATGCGAACCGCATCGCACGCGGGCGCTTCGTGCTCGACGGCAAGACCTGGACGCTGCCGGTCAACGATCCGCCGAATACGCTGCATGGCGGCCCCGATAGTTTCGACGCGAAGGTGTGGACGGTGACGCGCACGCGCAGCGACGCCGACGGTTCGAGCGTGACGCTGCGTTACGTGAGCCCCGATGGCGAAAACGGCTTTCCCGGCACGCTGACTACCGACGTGACCTACACGCTGACGCGCGACGACCTGATCCGCATCGACTATCGCGCGACGACGGACCGGGACACGGTCGTCAACCTGACCAACCACAGCTATTTCAATCTGGCCGGGCACGACAGCGGCAGTGTCGAACGGCAACTGATCGAGATCGCCGCGTCGCGCTTCACGCCGACCGATGCGACGTCGATTCCGACCGGCGCGCTGGCGAGCGTGGCCGGCACGCCGATGGACCTGCGCCAGCTGACGCCGATCGGCGCGCATCTGCGCGACCGTGATCCGCAGCTCGCCATCGCGCACGGCTACGACCAGAACTGGGTGCTCGACCACGGCGGCCAGCCCGCGCCGGCGTTCGCCGCGCGTGCGTACGATCCAGCATCGGGACGGTTTCTGGAGGTCTACACGACGCAGCCGGGGCTGCAGTTCTATACGTCCAACGGGTTGAACGGCAGCGTCGCCGGCAAGGGCGGCACGCTTTACCGGCAGGCCGACGCGTTCGCGCTGGAGGCCGAGCATTTTCCCGATTCGCCGAACCGGCCGGCGTTCCCGACGACCGTGCTCAAACCCGGCGAGACGCTGCATGAGGTGACGGTGTGGAGGGTGGGGGCGCGGTGAAGGGGGGCGATCGGGCAACTGCGTCGCATGCGTTGCTCAATGCGACGCCACGAACACCGCGCCGTCGAACGGCTCGGGCAGCGCGAAGCTCGCGCGCATGCGCTTCGCTTCCTGCGCGGGCGTCAGTCCGAACAGCCGTTTGAACTCGCGGCTGAACTGCGACGGGCTCGTATAACCGACCGCATAGGCCGCCGCTTCCGCCGTCAGATCCTGACGCACCATCAGAAGACGCGCCTGATGCAGCCGCGTCGATTTCAGGTACTGCATCGGCGACGCGTGCGTGATCGCCTTGAAGTGGCTGTGAAAGCTCGGCACGCTCATGCCGGCCTCGGCCGCAAGCCGCCGCACGTCGAGCGCGCGCGCATAGTCGGCGTGAATTACACGCAGCGATCGGCCGATCCGGCCGAACTGTCCGCGCATCGCCAGCGCGCTTCTCAGCGCGCCGCCCTGCGCACCGGTCAGCACGCGGAAATACAGCTCGCGCAGTAGCGCCGGCCCGAGCACCGCCGCTTCGAGCGGTCGGTGCATCGCGTCGACGAAACGCAGCACGCTCGCGTGCATCGCTTCGTCCATCGGCGTCGACATCATGCTCCTGGGCGCCTCTACGGGCGCCGCGCCGCCTTCCCGATCGATCTGCGCCGCCAGCTCGGCGGCCATCGTCAAATCGACGTGCAGGTACAGCGCGAGCAGCGGGCGCTCCGCGGTGGCGTCGGTTTCCATGCTGAACGGCACGGGCACCGACACGGCCAGGTAATGGTCCTCGTCGTACAGATAGCATTCGCCGCCGAAGTAGCCGCGCTTGCGGCCCTGGCACACGATCACGATGCCAGGGTCGTACAGCACCGGCGTACGCGACAGCGCACGGTCCGAGCGCAGGATGCGCACGCTCGGCAGCGCGGTCGCGTTGTAGCCCTCGTGCGGCGCCAGCGCGCGCAGCAGCGCGATCAGCCGCGCGCGGCGCTGCGCCGGCGGCGACGGTGACGGCGATGACAGTGACGTGGTGATGGCGCTCATAGCTTTAGGCAAGAATCTCAGCGGAATCGGCGTTATTCGTCGCAGGCCCTCAGACTAGCATGCATGCCGTGATCGACTTTCTGGAGAACTTCACATGGCATCAGGCACCATCATGCTCATCACCGGCGTGAGCAGCGGCTTCGGCCGGGCGTTGGCGCAGCAGGCGTTGGCGGCGGGGTACACGGTGGTCGGCACCGTGAGAAGCGACGATGCGCGGCGCGCGTTCGAAGCGCTGTCCCCGCAGGCGGCCATCGGCCGCGTGCTCGACGTGACCGACTTCGAGCGCATCGACCGCGTGGTCGCGGACCTCGAGGCGAGCGTCGGGCCCGTCGACGTGCTGGTCAACAATGCCGGCTACGGACACGAAGGCATCGTGGAGGAGGCGCCGCTCGCGGAGCTGCGCCGGCAATTCGACGTGAACGTGTTCGGCGCCGTCGCGATGACGAAGGCCGTCGTGCCGTTCATGCGCACACGCCGGCGCGGCCGCATCCTGAACATCACGTCGATGGGCGGGCACATCACGATGCCGGGCATCGCCTATTACTGCGGCAGCAAGTTCGCGCTCGAAGGAATCTCCGAAGCGCTCGGCAAGGAGCTCGCGCCGTTCGGCATCGCGGTGACGGCCGTCGCACCGGGCTCGTTCCGCACCGACTGGGCCGGCCGTTCGATGACGCGGACGCCGCGCTCGATCGCCGATTACGACGCGCTCTTCGATCCGGTCCGGCAGGCGCGCGAACGCAACAGCGGCCGGCAATTGGGCGATCCCGTGAAGGCCGCGCAGGCGATGCTCGCCGTCATCGAAGCCGACGCTCCGCCGGCCCATCTGCTGCTCGGCAGCGACGCGCTGCGCCTCGTGCGCGCCAAATGGGCGGCGTTGCAGGACGACATCAGCACATGGGAGCCGCTGACCGTGTCGACCGACGGCTGATGCGCGGGCGCGCCGCCGCGCGAGCGTCGCCAATTCAAACGGTTAGTTGCGCAAAAGAGTGTGCGCTGGCTGGCTGTTGGGCGCCGCTGCATGCGCTCATGTATTTGGCTTCATGACGCGGTCGCAGTTTTCCGCTACAACGAAGAGGTGCCGAATCGCCCGGCGCGGCATGTGCCGTCGCGCCGCAACTCGATCCCGCCATCCGCGAGGATGGTCCGCCGGCATGCGACGTCCACCTACCCCAAAGGAGCCTGCAGCCATGCCGTACATCACTACGAAGGACCACGTCGACATCTTCTACAAGGACTGGGGCGCCAAGGACGCCCAGCCGATCATGTTCCACCATGGCTGGCCGCTGTCTTCCGACGACTGGGATGCGCAGATGCTGTTCTTCGTGCAACGCGGCTTTCGCGTGATCGCGCACGACCGCCGCGGCCACGGGCGCTCGGCGCAGGTGTCGGACGGCCACGACATGGATCACTACGCGGCCGATGCGTTCGCGGTGGTCGAAGCGCTCGACCTGCGCAACGCGGTGCACGTCGGCCACTCGACCGGCGGCGGCGAGGTCGCGCGCTATGTGGCGCGGCACGGCGAGCCGGCCGGCCGCGTCGCGAAGGCGGTGCTGGTCAGCGCGGTGCCGCCGCTGATGCTCAAGACCGACGCGAATCCGGAGGGGCTGCCGCTCGAGGTCTTCGACGGCTTCCGCAAGGCGCTCGCTGACAACCGCGCGCAGTTCTTCCTCGATGTGCCGTCCGGCCCGTTCTACGGCTTCAACCGGCCCGGCGCGACGGTGCATCAGGGCGTGATCCAGAACTGGTGGCGCCAGGGGATGATCGGCAGCGCGAAGGCGCACTACGACGGGATCAAGGCGTTCTCCGAAACCGACCAGACGGAAGACCTGCGGTCGATCTCGGTGCCGACGCTGGTGCTGCACGGCGAGGACGACCAGATCGTGCCGATCGCAGACGCGGCGCTGAAGTCGATCAAGCTGCTGAAGAACGGCACGCTGAAAACCTATCCCGGCTATTCGCACGGGATGCTGACGGTCAACGCGGACGTCCTCAACGCCGACCTGCTGGCGTTCGTCCAGGCGTAACCAGCTAGCGGCGGCGCGGCGCAGCCCCGGCGGGCGGCGCCACCGCTGCATAGCCGCGCGTTAGCCGTTGCGCAGAAACACGACGTAGCCGCGGAACCACGGATTGGCCGCGAGGTACGGCGGCGCGTCCCACTCGCCGCCCTGGATCACGCCGATGCGAAACGGCAGCGCGAGCCGCGCGACGCGCGGCAGGTACGCGGCGTAATCGGGGATCGTGCTGCGCCCCTGATACGTCTGCACGACCACCTCGTCGACGATTCCCCTGAGCTGGTTGACCTGATCGGTGTCGATGCGGCTGCTCCAGTCGAGCAGCCCGGTGATGCTGAGCCGGCATTCGGCGGGCAGCGTTTGGCGCAGCGTCCGCAGAAATTCGACGTAGTCCTGCAGATGGCGCGTGCGTGCGTCGAAGTCGATCTGGATGCCGGCGATGGTGCGGCCCGACGCGCGCCAGCGTTCGAGCTGCGCGAGCATGATCTGCGACACGCGCGGCGTCCAGCGCAGCGTGTGCGCGCGGTAGACGAGCCACACGCGCGCGTTCGGCGCGCGCGGCAGCGCGACGCCCTGCGCGATGACGCGCACCTGCGAGTCGTCGCGCGGCGACGCTTCGATCTGCCCGAGCAGCACGTACACGGTGCGCGCGCCGCTCACCACCGGCTGCGGCTTCACGCCGGCCCACAGCCAGAACGCGTCGTAGTCGCGCGCATCGACGGTGCCGCCCAGCGCCGCGCGGGCCGCCAGCAGCAGCGCGACGCACGCGAGCCGCCTCATGCGGCGCTCACCAGTAGTAGCGCAGCTTGCGCGCCCAGGGGGTGCCCGCATAGCTGGTCTTCAGCGTGTCGAACCAGCGCTTGCGCGCGCTCTTCGGTACGTCCTTGCCGCCGCATTCGTTGGAGCCGGCCGGCGCATAGCAGTTGACCGCCCGGTACAGCGCATACGCGCGATCGTTCGGGTTCGCCTGAGCATCGGCGATCACCGTCACGTAGCTCGACATCCGCTCGTACGGCTTGCCCGCGAACTGCGACGGCGCGTCACCGAGCGTCGGCGGCACGCGCGTGGCGGCGGCGGCCGGCGCGCTGCGCAGCCACGCCGGGATCGCATAGCCTTCGATGCCGGCTGCGGGCGGATGAAGGCGCACGAAGTCCGCAAGGCAGTTGAGCGCTGGCGCGTCGGCGGGGTTTTGCTGCAGCGCCGCGGCGATGTCGCGCGCGGACGGGCACACGTAGCCGTCCGCATTGCGCGCGCCGGACGCGACGAACGGCTTCAGCGGATCGGCCGGCGCACCGGACACCAGCGCGGTATCGGCGACGAAGTCGGCGTAGCGGCCGCGCGTGAGCTCCTTGTACAGCAGCGTGTACAGCGCGGTGTCGCGCAGCGCCGCGCTGGTCGCCTGATTCTGCGCCTGCGTGCGCAGCAGCGCCGCCCCGGCTGTACGCTGCAACAGCACGGCGCGGATCGCCGCGTTCTGAACCGGCGAATCGGCGGCGAACGCGTCGTCGACGCGCCCGGCCTGTTCGAGATTGATCGCGAGCGCGAGTTCGAGTGCCTCGCGCTGGAAGCGCAGGGTCGCGAGCGGGATCAGGTCGCGCCACAGCTGACGCGCCTGATCGGCCTTGCCGCTGTCCTCAAGCGCGAAGCCGCGCAGCGCCTGCTGGCTCAGTCCGAAGTAGTCGAGCGGCGCGGCCGGCGCCTGCGGCAGCAGTGCGAGCGCGGCATCGGGCTTGTGTCCGATCTGCAGATACCAGGTCGCGACCAGATAGTCGTACAGCGCCGGCGCGTTCGCGAAGCGCGGCTTCTGCGCCTGCAGGTCGTCCAGCGTCAGCGGCTTGTTGCGGCTCGGGTCCGTGCTGTCCGACGTGCGCATGCGCAGTAGATCGACGGTTGCGAGCACGGTCGGCGACTGGATCCGGCTCGCGTCGAATTCCGGCCCGAACAGCAGCTTGCTGTCGAGTTCGTTCGCGAGCTGTATCAGCGGCACGTTCGACGTCGCGGGCGACCAGCGCGCGAGCGCGTGACCGTACAGGTCGGCCTGCTGCGTGACGTTGCCGCCGAGCCACGCGATGCGCCGCAACAGCCCGGTCGCGGATACCGCGTAGTCGCCTTGCGGATAGATCTTCAGGTAGGTGCGAAACACGGTGTCGGCGGCGTCGAGCGACACCTTCGTCACGCGTGCGCGCGACGGCGCCGGGTTGTCGTTGTCGAATGCGTTGGCCTGCGCGGCGTTCAGCTGCGCCCGCCCGGTCATGTAGAGCGCGGTTTCCTTCAGCCACGGGTTCGCGCTGTGCGACGCGCTCGCGAACGCGCGCGTCGCGGTGAGGAAGTCGGCGCGATAGAACGCGTTGGTGCCGTCGAGGTAGGTCGCGAAGTCGCGCGCGAGCGCCGATTTGACCGGCGGTCGCGTCCAGGAGGCGGTCGCGCCGCCGGCGGCGCAGGTCTTCTGCGCGATGTCGGCGCGGGCGGCGCGCAGGCGCGCGGCTTCGTCGGCGGGAAGGCCGGCCGTGCCGCTCAGGGCGTCGTCGAACGCTTGCGCGCCCGACTCCATGCTGCGGCAGATGCTGCCTTCGCCGTCGGCGTACCGGTTCGACGATGGATCGGCGTCCTGTCCGTCGCCGGTCTTGTCGGGCGACTTCTGGCCGATATAGATCCAGCCGGAAAAATCCATCGGGAACGGCACGACGATCTGGTTGATCCGCTCCTTCGCCGGGATCGTCTTCGGGTCCGGGAACACCTGCGCGACCTTGCGGCTTTCGACCATCATCAGCAGCGCGTTGATCCGCGTGTCGTTGCCGGGGCTCAGCATCGGCACGTTGCCGCACGAGTAGGCGCCCTGCCGCAGCGTGAGCTGCACGTCGCAGGTGTCGTCGGAGCTGGCATGGGCGGCGGGAACGCAAAGCAGGCTGGCCGTCAGCGCGGCGAGCAGGTTGCGGTGCAGCGTCAGGGTGATTGGCATTTTTTTTGTGCTTGGATGGGGGCGCGACGGCCGGTTCTCTCAGGAGGATTTCGCCTCGGCGCGTATCGTACATCACGTGTGGCGGGGCGTTGGGGACTTCGCGGGGCGCTGGTGCCTGTGGGGAGAGCGACAGCGATGGCGATGGCGATGCCGAAAGTGACAGCGACGTCGGGCTCTGCCGGACACCGCGCGTCGCGCGGGTCCGAACCGTGCGCTCGCTGCCAGCCGCGCATTGGACGGCGCGGCTGGCAGCGCGAATGGCGTCGACCGTCGAATGGTCGATGAAGCTCTTGAGCGTTGTAGACGAAGCGCAGGCGGACGGCGCAATCGCGCGGGGGCTGGGAGCGACCGCGCCGCGCTGGCGCCGCACCGGCTCGTTGAACCGGTCGACCGCTTATGCGGCGCGCATCAACGCGCAACGCGATGCGTCGAGTAACGCGTCACGCATCGTTCACGGCGTTGTCGGCCTGGTCGCCGTCGATCGCGGCGAGCAGATCGTCGACGCCGACCATCAGCGCGCGCACCTGCCGTAGCGATTCGTACTGGTGCAGCACCGGCCGCCACGACGGTTGCGTCAGCAACGCGTCCCAGACGGCCTGCAGGATGGCCGTGTCGGCGTCCCCGTGCTGCGCGAACGCGCTCGCATACGCGAGGCTCGCCGGCGTCGACAGCAGCTGCATCCGGCTGGCCGCGCCGAGCAACCGCGGCGTTGGGTCGGCCGACGCATCGCAGCAGTACAGCACCTCGCGCTGCAATGCCGCATCGTCGATCGTCAGCGCGTGCAGCGACGCGCCGTGCACGCGTATCGAGCCTTCGCGCGTGTCGAACGCGTAGACGGTATGCGGATCGGCCTGCGCGAGCAGGCTCAGCCCGCGCAGCAGGCGCGGCAAATCGGACGTGGCCGCATCCGCGGATGCCTTCGCCTCGACGAGGAACCGCATGTTCCACGCGGCCGACGGATCGCCGCTGCGCGCGCGCTCGAGCAGCACTGCGTCCCATTCGGTCTTCGCGCGGTCGTGCTTGCCCGGAATCGACGCCGGCACGCGCATCGACGTGACGACCCGATACGTGCGCTGCGTGTCGATCGCATCGAGTTGGTCGGCCAGCGTCCCGAGGGCGAGCGCGGCCAGCGCTTCGACCGCCGCGCCGCGCCGTTGCGACGTCGCGCCTTGCGCGACGGCCAGCGCGCTGCCTTCGGGCGGCCCCTGGCGTTCCCACAGGGCGCGGTACTGCCGAACCACCGGGTCGACCGATAGCGCGGCGAGGCGCTGCAGACGTGCGAGCGCCGGGTTGTCGTGGAGTTTCGCGAGGTCCCGCTGGAATGCCGGGTCGGCTGCCGTTTCCGGCTGCGCGAGCAGGTGTCGCAGCTCGGCGTCGAGCGTGTCCCACGACGCGCCGGCCGCGGCCGCATGCAGCCGCGCGAGCGGCGCGCGCTGCCACGCATGCGCGTGCCGCTCGAGCCGCGCCGGATGCGCGATCGTGTTGACGGCCGAGCGCAGCGTGCGCCGATCCGGTTCGGCGTGGGCGGCGAGCGACGCGTATTCGCGCACGACCGGCGCGCGATGCCGCAGCACGGCGGCCTGGAAGGCGGGATCGCCGCCGCGCACGTCCATCGCGGCGCGGATGATCCGCGCGAGCGCGTCGACGAAACGCTGCTGCAACGCGGCGCCGGGTGCTCGGCCGTCGGCGAGCTCGCGGCGCGCTTCGTCGATCACGGTCGCGACGACGACGGCCGGATTCGTTGCGTCGTCCAGCGACGACGCAGGCACGAGCGGCGGCAATCGGTAACGGCGATCGACGGTGCGCAGGACTTCGTCGAGCAGGGCGGGTAGCGGTGCGGGCGGCATGGCGAAGGACCGGTGGAGGCGGTGCGTGCGCGATGTGCAACGGTATCACGTGGCGCCGGCATGCTGCGCAAGGGGTGATTGCGGTGTAGCCCGGTGGGGAAGGCGCGCCGGGGCGTTGGGCTTGGCGTGGCGCGGCAGTTGCGGCGGACGGCTTGGTCTCAAGCGACGCGTCAACCTCGACCGACGCGCTGCTTGCGTGAACTGCGCGATGGCTCGCGCGTCAGGCGCGTCAGCGTCACCGAGGCGGTTGCGGTGCTGTCGCGCGCGGAAGTCGCGCCGATGCGTTGCCCTGAATCCGGCGCAGCAGCGGCCGCGGGCGCCTCGGCCTCAGCGTCAACCGACGCCTCAACCGCCGCGCGCGACCTGCTACGACTCGGCCGTCAAGCCGTCAGCGTCACCGTCAGGCTGCCCAACTCGCCGAAGCGCACGGTCAGCACATCGCCGAGCGGCACGTCGATCGCGCCCGCATACGAGCCGGTCGTCACGATCTGGCCGGCGCGCGCGCCGTCGCCGCGCGACGCGAGGAAGTTCACGAGCCATACGAGCGGCTTGAGCGGATCGCCGTCCGGATGGCGGCCGTCGATCGTGCGGTTCAGCGCGCCTTCGAACGACAGCGCGAGCGTCTCCAGCGGTGCGTTCAGTCCGTCTTGCACGACGGGGCCGACACACAGCCCCTGGTTGAACTGGCCGTCGGCGAGGAGTTCGAACTTCGACGCGCGGGCCGGCTCCGCATAGCGGCAGCCCAGCACTTCGAGCACGATGCGCACTTCGCGGATCGCGCCGCGCACGTCGGCGTCGTCGTACGGCTGCGCGCGCGCGGGCAGATCGCGATCGAGCACGAACGCGATCTCCGGCTCGATGCGCACGATCGGGCCGCCCACGACGCGGTACGGCCCATCGGCTTCGCGGATCGTCGACGCGAAGATCGGCGCGACGATCACGCGATCCGGCGGCGGCAGCGCACATTTCCATCCGCCGATGGTTTCGCCGAGCAGGTCGGCGACGCGATGCTGGATCGCCAGCGCGGTGTCGACGTCCTGCGGGCGGCAGGCATCGGGCAGCAGCGGGCCGGGCACGCCGGCATGGCGGGCGGCGACGAGATGCTGGGCGGCGCCGTCCACGCGTTCGGTAGTCGTTGTCATGTCGGTTGAGTGAGGTGAAAGTGAGCCGGCAAAACGGGGCCGGACGCAGATCGAAGGTCTGATGATAGCGCCTTCGGCGCGATGCACCGAGCGTGGCGCGCGGCGCTTGGCCGCACAACGGGATTTTCGCGGAGCTTGATCGTCGTCAAGCCCGCAGCCGCACGCGCGCTGATGATGGTGACACGGCCGCGCGACGTTGCGCGGCAACTCACCCCAGCGAGGAACGCATGTACAAGAAGATCATGGTGGCCGTGGACGGCAGCGCTTCGTCGAAACAGGCGCTTGCGGAGGCATTGAAGATGGCGAAGGCGGGCGGCGGGAACGTCAGCATCGTCTACGTGGTCGACAAGTCGGTGCTGTTTACGTATGCGGGGCGCTTCGATCCGAATGCGCTCATCGAGGAAATCCGCACCGAGGGCACCCGCGTGCTGCGCGAAGCCGAACAGACGGTCGCGGCGGCCGGTGCGCAGGGCGAAGGCGAACTCGTCGAGACGGAAAGCATCGGCGA
Source organism: Burkholderia sp. WP42 (assembly GCF_000745665.1). Lineage (NCBI taxonomy): Bacteria > Pseudomonadati > Pseudomonadota > Betaproteobacteria > Burkholderiales > Burkholderiaceae > Burkholderia > Burkholderia sp. WP42. Next base: position 13,036 of record NZ_KN050728.1, read on the forward strand.
GGACGTCGCGGAACGCCTGCAGCGTTACGTGAAGGAACACGGCATCGAGCTGGCGGTGGTCGGCACGCATGGCCGCCGCGGCTTCCGGCGCATGCTGCTCGGCAGCGTCGCCGAGCGCTTCCTGCGCGGCTCGAACTGCCCGGTGCTGCTGATTCGCGGCGACGACGCCGACGTGTCGGCGGCCGCCGCAGCATAACGGCGCGGGGGTCGCGATGATACGTCGCCAGTCCCGCATCGTGGTTGCAGCGATCGCCGTGTTCGTATCGCTGGCCGGCATGATGGCCGTCGTGACCGGGCTGCTGTTCGACGAGACGGTCGCGCTGCGCGGCGGCGCGGCCGCGCTGATCGTCGGCGTGGCGTGCTTCGTCGTGATGCTGAACCCGGGGCCGAAGGGCGAAAGCTGACGCGCCGCGCTTCGCGCGCGTCCTGCCGCAGCATCGGTGGCGGCGGCCTCCGTTGGGCCGGCCCGCGGAGACTTTCCGCCCGTTCCATCCGGCGCGTTCGCGCCGTGCGACCCGACCGGTGTGTCCGCCGCGTCGGGTTTTGTCTATTCCGTCTGCATATTCCGCTCGAGCGCTGCGCGCTCGCCGCGACGTGCCGCACATCGCGGCGCTACGGTGCGATCCGCACTGCGTCGTCGTCGCTTCTCCTGTATGCCCGCCTTTTCTGCCCGGCTGATGCGGCGGTCCGCGCGGCCTGCACGGTACCTTCGTCACCGCATGGCGCGGCAAGGCCACGCACGGTCGGGTTCAAGCACGCTTTTCATAGGCCAAGGCGCAATTGAACGCGCAGCCTAAATCCGTCGCACTCCTTGCACTGCGGCGCGTCGATCACTCTCCGACGACGAGCGCCAGTCCACACCACGCAATCCAATCCCTTCAACTTCGTATTTCGCTCCGGCAACCGTTCGGGAGTGCGGGCTGACGCTTGTGGCCGTGGCCGGCCGGCTGGGACGACGACCAGCGGCAGATAGCGCAGGCCGCGACAAGCAGCGGCCGGTTGCAGCGGACAACACAGGCAACGACGAGCGGCGGCGGGCGACGGCGGACAGCGCGGGCAGCCACGAACAGCGGCGGCTAGCGGCGGTCACCGCGGCCAGCGAAGAACAGCGGCAGGCAACCGAGCCAGCGGAAGCCAGCCGAGCCCGGCCACCCCCATCAGCAGTCAGTACTCCTCCGCCAACCCTCAGCACTCCTCCCCCACCGATCTTCCCCCATTTCCACCGTTGCACGCCGACGAACGATCCCTCTGATTTGTATCAAGCCGTGATATGTCCTTCTACCAGACAATCTGCCCGACCCGGACAAAACGCGTCGATCAGATGCATCTTTTACGGCCGGCATTCCACCCCTTTCAACAATCTGAGTCTGCCAAAAGACCGGAAAAACGAGATCCCCATGAGCCATTTCCTGGATAGATTGCGTTATTTCTCCACCGCCCGGCCAGGCTTTTCCAACGGGCACGGCGCCGTCACGGACGAGGACCGAAAATGGGAAGACGGCTATCGGCTGCGCTGGCAGCACGACAAGATCGTCCGTTCGACGCATGGCGTGAACTGCACGGGCTCGTGCTCGTGGAAGGTCTACGTGAAAGGCGGGATCGTCACCTGGGAAACCCAGCAGACCGACTACCCGCGCACCCGCCCGGACATGCCGAACCACGAGCCGCGCGGCTGCTCGCGCGGTGCTTCGTATTCCTGGTATCTGTATAGCGCCAACCGCCTCAAGCATCCGATGGTGCGCAGCGCGCTGGTGAAGCTGTGGCGCGAGCGCCGCCGCACGCTGGCGCCCGTCGACGCATGGCGCTCGATCGTCGAGGACGACGCGTCCCGGCGCGCGTACCAGAGCCGGCGCGGCCTCGGCGGCTTCGTGCGCGCGAGCTGGGACGAAGTCAACGAGATCGTTGCGGCCGCAAACGTCTACACGGTCGAGCGGCACGGCCCCGATCGCGTGGTCGGCTTCTCGCCGATCCCGGCGATGTCGATGGTGTCGTATGCGGCGGGCTCGCGCTATCTGTCGCTGATCGGCGGCGTGTGCCTGAGCTTCTACGACTGGTATTGCGACCTGCCGCCGGCGTCGCCGCAGACCTGGGGCGAGCAGACCGACGTGCCGGAATCGGCCGACTGGTACAACTCGACCTTCATCATGATGTGGGGCTCCAACGTCCCGCAGACCCGCACGCCCGACGCGCACTTCCTCGTCGAGGCGCGCTATCGCGGCACCAAGGTCGTGTCGGTGTTTCCCGATTACGCGGAAGGCGCGAAGTTCGGCGACCTGTGGCTGCACCCGAAGCAGGGCACCGACGCGGCGCTCGCGCTCGCGATGGGGCACGTGATCCTCAAGGAATATCACCTGGCGGGCAACAGCGACTACTTCATCGACTACTGCAAGCGCTTCACGGACATGCCGGCGCTCGTTCGGCTCGTGCCGCACGGCGACGGCTACGTGCCCGAGCGCCTCGTGCGCGCGTCCGACTTCGACGATTCGCTCGACGAGGCCGCGCATCCGGACTGGAAAACCGTGATGATCGACGACGCCAACGGCGAGTTCGTCGTGCCGGTCGGCTCGGTCGGGTTCCGCTGGGGCCAGCAGGCCGACGCCGACAAGGGCAAATGGAACCTGCGCGGCGAGACGTCGAAGGGCGCGGCGCTGGCGCCGCGGCTGTCGTGCACGGCCGCGCATGACGACGTCGTCGACGTGCTGTTCCCGTACTTCGGCAACCAGCCTCACGCTCATTTCAACTCGACGCACCACGGCTCCGAACTGTCGCGCCGGATCGGCGTGCGGCGCGTCGCGACGCGCAACGGCGAGATGCTGGTCGCGACCGTCTACGACCTGTTCGTCGCGAACTACGGCCTCGACCAGGGGCTCGGCGGCCGCGACGTGGCCGCGAGCTACGACGACGACATTCCGTACACGCCCGCGTGGCAGGAAGCGATCACCGGCGTGAAGCGCGCCGACGTGATCTCGGTCGCACGCCAGTTCGCGGAGAACGCGCACAAGACGCAGGGCAAGTCGATGGTGATCATCGGCGCGGGGATCAACCACTGGTTCCATATGGACATGTCGTACCGCGCGATCATCAACATGCTGATCATGTGCGGCTGCATCGGCAAGCCGGGCGGCGGCTGGTCGCATTACGTCGGGCAGGAGAAGCTGCGTCCGCAAACCGGCTGGACCGCGCTCGCGTTCGCGCTCGACTGGACCCGGCCGCCGCGGCACATGAACGCGACGTCGTTCTTCTACGCGCACACCGACCAGTGGCGCTACGACACGATGGACCCGAGCACGCTGCTGTCGCCGCTCGCCGACAAGACGCAGTTCCACGGCTCGCCGATCGACTACAACGTGCGCGCGGAGCGGATGGGCTGGCTGCCGTCCGCGCCGCAGCTGGCGGTGAATCCGCTCAAGGTCGGCGCGAGTCTCGGCGATGCCGCGCACGCGGGCGCCGAGCTCGCGCGGCAGTTGCAGAACGGCACGCTGCAAATGGCGTGCGAAGACCCGGATGCGCCCGAGAATTTCCCGCGCAACCTGTTCGTCTGGCGCTCGAACCTGCTCGGCTCGTCGGGCAAGGGCCACGAGTATTTCCTGAAGCATCTGCTCGGCACGACCAACGGCGTGCAGGGCGAGGATCTCGGCGCGACGGGCGGCGCGCGGCCGGAGGAAGTGAAGTGGCGCGACGACGCGCCGCGCGGCAAGCTCGACCTGCTCGTCACGCTCGACTTCCGGATGTCGACCACCTGCATGTATTCCGACGTCGTGCTGCCGACGGCGACCTGGTACGAGAAGGACGACATGAACACGTCCGACATGCACCCGTTCATCCATCCGCTGTCGGCGGCGGTCGATCCCGCGTGGGAATCGAAGAGCGACTGGGAGATCTTCAAGGGCATCGCGAAGCGCTTCTCGGAGCTGTGCGACGGCCACCTCGGCGTCGAGCGCGACGTCGTGCTCGCGCCGATCGCGCACGATACGCCGGGCGAACTCGCGCAGCCGTTCGACGTGCAGGACTGGAAGCGCGGCGAATGCGAGCCGGTGCCGGGCCGCACGATGCCGGCCGTGATCGCGGTCGAGCGCGACTACCCGAACACCTACGCGCGCTTCACGTCGCTCGGCCCGCTGCTGGACAAGCTCGGCAACGGCGGCAAGGGCATCGGCTGGGACACCAGGGACGAAGTGAAGCTGCTCGGCGAGCTGAACTACAAGGTCGCCGACGGCGCCGCACGCGGGCGCCCGCGCATCGACACCGCGCTCGACGCGGCCGAGGTGATACTCGCGCTCGCGCCCGAGACCAACGGCGAAGTCGCGGTGAAGGCGTGGCGCGCGCTGTCCGGCATCACCGGCATCGACCACACGCATCTGGCCGCCGCGCGCGAGGACGAGAAGATCCGCTTCCGCGACATCCAGGCGCAGCCGCGCAAGATCATCTCGTCGCCGACGTGGAGCGGGATCGAATCCGAGCACGTGTCGTACAACGCCGGCTACGTGAACGTGCACGAGCTGGTGCCGTGGCGCACGCTGACCGGCCGTCAGCAGCTGTATCAGGACCATGCGTGGATGCGCGCGTTCGGCGAGTCGCTGTGCGTGTACAAGCCGCCGGTCGACACGGGCAGCTACGCGCACATGGTCGGCACGCGCTCGAACGGCAACCCCGAGCGCGTGCTGAACTTCCTGACGCCGCATCAGAAGTGGGGCATCCACAGCACCTACACGGACAACCTGCTGATGCTCACGCTGTCGCGCGGCGGCCCGATCGTGTGGATGTCGGAGGACGACGCGAAGGCGATCGGCGCGGTCGACAACGACTGGATCGAGTGCTTCAACTCGAACGGCGCGTTGTGCGCGCGGGCGGTCGTGAGCCAGCGGATCCCGTCGGGGATGGTGATGATGTACCACGCGCAGGAGAAGATCGTGAACACGCCGGGCTCCGAGATAACGGGCACGCGCGGCGGCATCCACAACTCGGTCACGCGCATCGCGCTGAAGCCGACGCACATGATCGGCGGCTATGCGCAGCTGTCGTACGGCTTCAATTACTACGGCACGGTCGGCTCGAATCGCGACGAGTTCCTGATCGTGCGCAAGATGAACAACATCGACTGGCTCGACGGGGAAGAACCCGTCGGCGCCACGCCGAACGTCCGCGCCGGAGAAACGTCATGAAGATACGTGCACAGATCGCGATGGTGCTGAACCTCGACAAGTGCATCGGGTGTCACACCTGCTCGGTGACCTGCAAGAACGTGTGGACCAGCCGCGAAGGGATGGAATACGCGTGGTTCAACAACGTCGAGACCAAGCCGGGCATCGGCTATCCGAAGGACTGGGAGAACCAGGACCGCTGGCGCGGCGGCTGGCAGCGCCGCGCCGACGGCCGGATCGAGCCGCGTCAGGGTGGCAAGTGGCGGCTGCTCGCGCAGATCTTCGCGAACCCGCACCTGCCCGAGATCGACGACTACTACGAGCCGTTCACGTTCGACTACGGGCATCTGCAGGAGGCTGGCCACACGCGCGCGATGCCGGTGGCGCGGCCGCGCTCGCTGATCAGCGGCCAGCGCCTCGAGAAGATCGAGTGGGGGCCGAACTGGGAGGAGATTCTCGGCGGCGAGTTCGAGAAGCGCGCGAAGGACTACAACTTCGAGGCGGTCCAGAAGGAGATCTACGGGCAGTTCGAGAACACCTTCATGATGTACCTGCCGCGCCTGTGCGAGCACTGCCTGAACCCGGCGTGCGTCGCGTCGTGCCCGTCGGGCTCGATCTACAAGCGCGAGGAGGACGGCATCGTGCTGATCGATCAGGACAAGTGCCGCGGCTGGCGCATGTGCGTGTCCGGATGCCCGTACAAGAAGATCTACTACAACTGGCAGAGCGGCAAGGCGGAGAAGTGCATCTTCTGCTATCCGCGCATCGAGGCCGGCCAGCCGACCGTGTGCTCGGAAACCTGTGTCGGCCGCATCCGCTATCTCGGCGTGCTGCTGTACGACGCCGACCGGATCAGCGAGGCGGCCAGCGCCGAGAACGAGCAGGACCTGTACGAGGCGCAACTGTCGCTGTTCCTCGATCCGAACGACCCGACGGTGATCGCGCAGGCCGAGCGCGACGGCGTGCCGGCCGCGTGGCTCGACGCCGCGCGCCGTTCGCCGGCCTACAAGATGGCGATCGACTGGAAGATCGCGTTCCCGCTGCATCCGGAATACCGGACGCTGCCGATGGTCTGGTACGTGCCGCCGCTGTCGCCGATCAATGCTGCCGCGAACAGCGGCGAACTCGGGATGAACGGCTACCTGCCCGACGTCGAATCGCTGCGCATTCCGCTGCGCTATCTGGCGAACCTGCTGACGGCCGGCGACGAGGCGCCCGTGAAGCTCGCGCTCGAACGGCTGCTGGCGATGCGCGCGTTCATGCGCGCGCGCCACGTCGACGGCGTCGACGCGCGCGGCGTGCTCGACCAGGTCGGGCTGTCGCTCGCGCAGGTCGAGGAGATGTACCGCTATCTCGCGATCGCGAACTACGAGGATCGCTTCGTGATCCCGACCACGCATCGCGAGTACGCGGAGAACGCGTACGACCTGCGCGCCTCGTGCGGCTTCTCATTCGGCAACGGCTGTTCGGACGGCCGTTCCGAGGGCAGCCTGTTCAGTCCGAAGAAAGGCGCGAAAACCATTCCGATCAACGAGGTATCGCGATGAGCGGCGCACCCGATCCGACCTATGCGGCGTTCGCGGCGCTGCTCGACTATCCCGACGACACACTCGTCGACGTGCTCGATTCGATCGACGGCCACCTGCGCGAGCGGGCGCAGCTGCCGAAGCGCGCGCGCGCCGGCCTCGAGCGGTTTTTCGCGTACGTGCGTGCGCGCGACCTGCTCACGCTGCAGGAGAACTACGTCGCGTTGTTCGACCGCGGCCGCGCGACGTCGCTGCATCTGTTCGAGCACGTGCACGGCGAGTCGCGCGACCGCGGGCAGGCGATGGTCGACCTGCTGCAGATGTACGAGCGCCACGGGCTGACGCTGAACCCCGGCGAGCTGCCCGACTATCTGCCCGTGTTCCTCGAATACCTGTCGCGCCTGCCCGCGCCCGACGCACGCACGCTGCTCGCCGAGACCGGCGACATCCTCACCGCGCTTGCCGGCCAGCTCGCGCGGCGCGGCAGCCATTACGGCTTCGTCGTCGGCGCGCTGCTGCCGCTCGCCGGCCTCGCGCCGGTCGAGCCGCCGGCCGCCGCGGACGACGACGTGGCGGCCGTGACGCCCGGTGCGGACGACTACCGCGCGCTCGACGCGTCGTATGCGGACGAAGCCGTGCGCTTCGTCGGCGCGGCGACGCCGGCCGAGCAGACGATCCAGTTCCACGACAAGCGGCCCGCCCGCAGCGCGTGAGCGCGGGTCCACACTTGGGGAAACACATGAACGCTTACTTGCATCAGTTCCTGTTCGGGATCTACCCGTACATCTGTCTCGCCGTGCTGCTGGTGGGCAGCCTGATCCGCTTCGACCGCGAGCAGTACACGTGGAAAAGCGACTCGTCCCAGCTGCTGCGGCACGGCATGCTGCGGCTCGGCAGCAACCTGTTCCATTGGGGCGTGCTCGTCGTCGTGCTCGGGCACTTCGGCGGGTTTCTCGCGCCGCACTGGCTGGTGTCGCCGTTCATGTCGGCGTCCGGGCATCAGCTCGTCGCGATGGTGGCAGGCGGCGCGGCCGGCGTCGCGGGGCTCGTCGGGCTGACGATCCTGATCTGGCGGCGCCTCGGCGACGCGCGCATCCGCAGCAACAGCCGCACGTCCGACATCGTGATCGTGCTGATGCTGTGGGTGCAGCTCGCGCTCGGGCTGGGCACCGTCGTGCTGTCGACGCGTCACATGGACGGCGCGATGTTCGAGCAGCTGACCGACTACGTGAAGGGCGTCGTCACGTTCCGCCCGAACGTCGCGAGCCTGCTCGTCGGCGTGCCGCTCACGTACCGGCTTCACATCCTGCTCGGCTTCACGATCTTCCTCGTGTCGCCGTTCACGCGGATGGTTCACATCTGGAGCGGGATCGCTTCGGTTGCGTACCTGATCCGCCCATACCAGCTCGTGCGCAAGCGCTGAGGAGACCCGCATGAACGACGTTCTCTGCGAAGCCGCGACCGCGCCGCTCGCCATCAACGGCGTCGCCTTCGACGCCGCCGCCATCGCGGCCGAAGCCGAACATCACGGCGATGCGCGCGATCCGCTCGATGCGGCGCGCCATGCGCTGGCCGTGCGTGAACTGCTGCGGCAGCGCGCGGTCGCGCTCGCGCTGATCGATGCGAGTGCACCGCTCGACGACGCGGCCGTCGACGCGCTGCTCGAGCGCGAGCTCACGCACGTGCCGCAGCCGGATCGCGCCGACTGCGAGCGCTATTACAGCCGGCATGCGGCGCGCTTTCGCCGCGGCGACATCGTGTACGCGAGCCACGTGCTGTTCGCGGTGACGGAGCGCGTGCCGCTCGCGCCGCTGCGCGAGCGCGCGCAGGCCGCGCTCGCCGACGTGCTGGCCGCGCCCGATACGTTCGAAGCGGTCGCGCGCGCGTCGTCGAACTGCCCGTCGGCGCAGGTCGGCGGCAACCTCGGGCAGCTGCTGCGCGGCGACACCGTGCCGGAGTTCGAGGCCGCGCTGTTCGACGGCGATGCGCTCGGCGTGCTGCCGAAGCTCGTCAACACGCGCTTCGGTTTTCACATCGTGCGCATCAAGCGGCGCGTGCCGGGCGCCGCGGTGCCGTTCGACGAAGCCGCCGGCCAGATCGCCGAGTACCTCGCGCAATGCGTGCGTCAGCGCGCGATGCGGCAGTACGTGGCCGTGCTCGCGGGCGCTGCGCGCATCGAAGGCGTCGCCTTCGACGGCGCGAGCGGTCCGCTCGTTCAATGAAACGGAGGTCGGCATATGGCCGTTCACCAAGGTAATGCCGGTCTGCCCGCACAAGCGCAGACCGTTCCGCTGCGCGCGTGGTCGGTGTTGGCCGCCAGTACGCTCGCGTTCATGGTGTGTTTCGTCGTATGGATGATGTTCGGCGTGCTCGGCGTGCAATTGCGCGCGGACCTCGGCCTGAACAGCACCGAGTTCGGGCTGCTCACGTCCACGCCGGTGCTGACCGGCGCGCTGATGCGTCTGCCGCTCGGCACCTGGACCGACCGCTTCGGCGGGCGCATCGTGATGACGGTGCTGCTCGTCGTGTGCGCGGTGCCCGTGTATGTGGTCAGCTACGCGACGCAGCTCTGGCAGTTTCTCGTGATCGGGCTGTTTCTCGGCTGCGTCGGCGCGTCGTTCGCGGTCGGCACGCCGTACGTCGCGCGCTTCTTCCCGCCGCAGCGGCGCGGCCTGGCGATGGGCGTGTTCGGCGCGGGCACCAGCGGCGCGGCGGTCAACCTGTTCGTCACGCCGCTGCTGCTCAATGCGTACGGCTGGCGCGTCGTGCCGCGCATCTATGCGATCGCGCTGCTCGTCACCGCGGTGATCTTCTGGCTCGCCTCGGCGCCCGATCCGGGCGCGGGCAAGCGCGGCGGCTCGTTGCTCGATTCGTTCAAGGTGCTGCGCGATCCGCGCGTGTGGCGGCTGTGCCAGTACTACTCGATCGCGTTCGGCGGCTTCACCGCGCTGTCGCTGTGGATCCCGCAATACCTGAAGAACGAATACGGGATGTCGCTCGTGATGGCGTCCGCGTTCGCGGCCGGCTTCTCGCTGCCGGGCTCCGTGCTGCGCGCGCTGGGCGGCGCGCTGTCCGACCGCTTCGGCGCGCATGCGGTCACCTGGTGGGGGCTGTGGGTCGCGTGGATCAGCCTGTTCCTGCTGTCGTATCCGGCGACCGACTTCGTGATCCACACGATCGACGGCACCGCGGCGCTGAAGCTGTCGATGCCGGTGGCCGGCTTCGTCGCGCTGACCTTCGTGCTCGGTGCGGTGTTCGCGTTCGGCATGGCGTCGACCTTCAAGTACGTCGCCGACGATTTCCCGGACAACATGGGCGTCGTCACCGGCATCGTCGGGCTCGCGGGCGGGCTCGGCGGGTTCCTGCTGCCGATCCTGTTCGGCATGCTGCTCGACTTCGCGCGCGTGCGCACGACCTGCTTCATGTTGCTGTACGGGATCGTGTGGGTGTCGCTGATCCTCATCTATCTGACCGAGGTGCGGCGCACGCCCGTCACGGGCTGAGCGCCTTCGCCCGACGCGCGTGCGCGACGCCCGATCCCGGCGGCGGCGCACACGCGCGCTCGCCGCCGCCGTTCGGCGTTTGCCGTCGCACGCAGTTCTGTCAAACTGGCGCCGACGACCACGCGCGGCGGCTGATCTCCTTCCTACGATTCCGAGACTGTGAACGCAGGCGATCGCCGCTTCTCCGACGAACCGCCCGCGCCGCATGCATGCGATGCGCGCATCCCGGACGGGACGGGAGGGAACGACACCGCGCCGCCGACGGTCAGAACCGGCGTTCGATAACGGAGAGGATGGATGGCATCGAATCAGGGAACCGTCGATTTCATCGTCGAGCAGAGCGCATTGGCTGGCACGGTGTCGGCGCGCAAGATGTTCGGCGAATATGGAATCTACTGTGACGGCAAGATGGTCGCGCTGGTGTGCGACGATCGCTTGTTCGTCAAGCCGACGCCCGACGGACATGCGTTTCTCGGCGCGTGCGAGCAGGCGCCGCCGTATCCGTCGGCGAAGCCGCATCTCGTCGTTGCGGGCGAGCGCTGGGACGACCGCGAATGGCTGTCCACGCTGATCCGGATCACCGCCGCGCAATTGCCGATGCCGGTGAAGCGCGGTCGATAGCGGTCGAGAGCGATCGGCATATTCCATCAAACAGGCGCGGCGACATCGCGCAATCCGCTGGAGCAAATCAATGGAGACATCCGAACACCCGCAGGCGCGCCGACGCGTGCGCCGTGCGTGGGCCGCATGCATCGCGATGCTGTGCGTGGGCTGGAGCACGCTGTCGTTCGGCGCGGACGGCGCGGCCGCGCTGCTCGACCGTTATCACAGCTTGGGCGAGCAGTTGAAGCACAACGCGTTCCATCGTCCGCTGTACCTCGAATCGTCAGAGGCGTCCTCATCGCTGAAGGGCGATATCTACGCGGTCGTCGACTATCCATTCGCCGTCGTGAACGGCAAGCTGAGCGATCCGGCGCAGGGCCCGGCGAACTGGTGCGCGGTGCTGATCCTGCACCTGAACACGAAGTACTGTCATGCATCGGCCGGCAGCGGCGGCCCGGTGCTCGACGTGAACCTCGGGCGCAAGGTCGAGCAGAAGCTGTCGGACACCTATCGCGTGCAGTTCCGCTATCGCGTGGCGGCATCGACGCCCGATTACTTTCAGGTCGACCTGAGCGCCGACAGCGGCCCGATGGGCACGAAGGATTACCGGATCGCGCTGGAAGCGGTGCCGGTGGGCGCGTCGCGCACGTTCCTGCACCTCACGTATGCGTACGGCTTCGGCACGGTCGGCCGGATGGCGATGAAGACCTATCTCGCGACGATCGGCAGCGACAAGGTCGGGTTCACGCCTGCGAGCGGTGCATCGGCTGGCGAGCCGCAGTATGTCGGCGGCGTGCGCGGGCTGCTGGAGCGCAACACGATGCGCTATTACCTGGCGATCGACGCGTATCTCGCGACGCTCGACAAGCCGCTCGACCAGCGTCTCGCGCGCTGGTTCGACGCGACCGAGCAGTATCCGCAGCAGCTGCACGAAGTCGACCGTGCGGCGTATCTGCAGATGAAGGCGCAGGAGGTGCAGCGGCAGCAGGCGGCGCGGTGACGCGTGCTGCTGCCTGAGGCCACGGCCGACTGCTCGGCGGCGGTCGGTTCGACGCGCGGCCGACCGTGCGAATGCTGTGCCACCGCGCCCGTTCGACGCGGAACAGCGTGTAGGGCGGCTTGATCAGGTCGCCGCGCTCGTCGAACGCGATTTTCCCGGTCACACCGGCGACCACTCCGCGTGCGCGCAGCCCGGTCCGCCGGATCGGCAACGCGCGCATCCAGTCAACATTGCCGCTGAACCGTCATGACGGTCATCCGTCGCTCACTGCGGGTAGCGGGCGAACTGCCTCGCGACATCGCACGGTTCATCACCCGATCCGAGCGCAAGTGCGTACGTGCGAGCCGATTCCGAGAGACGGTAGCGCGCCGTGACGCCGACGAAGCTCACATCGAGGATCGACTTTTCGACGAGTTGCGCGATGCAATCGAGCGCGGTCAGGCGGTCGACGTTGTCGTCACAAACGATGGAGTACACGGAATCCAGCGTGAACGCATGGTCGAACCGTGCGATGCGGAGAACGACGGCCTGTTCGTTGTGCGTGAGCCGCTGGAAACTCCAGTCAAATGCGGCGCGCAAGGTTCGGTGTCGCGGCTGTGCCGTGCGATAACCCCCTGCGAGCAGCAGAAAGCGTTCTTCGAGACGCTGGCGCACCCCTTCGAGACCCAGCACGGACGCACGCTCGGCCGCGAGTTCGATCGCGAGAGGCAGCCCGTCGAGCCGGCGACAGATTTCAGCGACGAGCCTGAGCTGATGCTCGTCGACTCGCACGCCGCATCGGCTTGCGCGCTCCAGGAACAGCTCGACGGCAGGCGACTGCATCAGCCCGTCGCGGCACGACTCGTCTGCCGGCAGCGCGAGCGGTTCGACGCGGAACACGGTCTCGGGCGCGATGCGAAGGCGCTCGCGGCTCGTGAGCAGTACGCGCAAGCCGGGCCATTGGCCGATCAGCCGCTCCACGACATCCGCCACCTCGTCGACGATGTGCTCCGCATTGTCCAGTACGAGCAGGGTGCCGGCCGGCGGCGAGGGCGCGGGCTCGATCTGCGCGACGGCCGCGAGCGATCCCGCTTCCTCGAGGTCGATGAAGACGACGTCCGACGCGCCGGTAGCGATCGTGCGGTGCGCATGTTCGATGGCGAGGCAGGTCTTGCCGACGCCGCCCGGCCCCGTCAGCGTGACCACGCGGCTGCGCGCGAACTGGCCCTCGATTTCGTCGAGCGCCGCGGCGCGCCCGAGCAGCGTTCTTCTGCCCGGCAATCGATGCCGCGGCGCGGTCATTGCATCCGCATTGCGGAAGTGCGGCGCATGCCGCTCGGTCGGTACGTCGCGTGCCGGCTCGGCTGGCGGGTCGTCGAATACCTTGAGTCGATAGCCGCGCCCCGGTATGGTGTCGATCAGTTGACGATGGTCGCCGAGCGCTTTACGGACCGCGCTCAGATGCACGTGGATGTTGTTTTCTTCGACGAACACACCGGGCCATACGGCGTCCATCAGTTCGTCCTTGGACACGATGCGTCCGGCTGCCAGCACGATCACCGATAGAATGTCGAACGCGCGCGAGCCGAGCGGCACTTCGCGTCCCGCCTTGTACAGCGCCCGCATGCCGAGGTTCAGTTCGAATTCCCCCAGCGCGATGACGGAATGCTCGGGGGTGCTTCGATACTGCGGCCTGGCCGGCTGTTCCATCACCGTGTTCATAAGCATCGTCCGACAAAGTGTGAATGGGTTGCACGTGCCGGCGGGGCTCGGTGCGCGTGAGTTTCGCACCGTCATCTTATGGAGCGGCGGCTTGTCGGAGCGTTGCGATACCGTTAACGTTTGTTAATGTGCGCGGCCGGATGCCGCCGAGCCGCGCTGGCAAACGGCGGCACGTACCCCATGCGCGCCTTGATTAAAAAAATTTAATACGGGGCGGCCGCTTCATCTGTCCCGACGAGGCGATAATGAAAGGTCAGCGCGACGGTGCACTATTTCGCCCGACCTGCACACGTCGGCGACCTTTCTGTCAGGTCGCACACGACGCGTGACCGACGGGCCGCCAATCCAGAAATGAAAATCCTCTTGGTCGAAGACAATCAGCAGGTGGCGGGCTTTCTGAAGAAAGGCCTGCTCGAAACCGGCCACGTCGTCGATTGGGCCGACAACGGCCGCGACGGCATGGCGCTCGCGATCGGGGAATCCTACGACGCGATCGTGCTCGACCGCATGCTGCCCGGCGGTATCGACGGGCTCAAGATCGTCGCGGCGCTGCGCGCGGCGGGCAGCAAGGTACCCGTGCTGATCCTCAGCGCACTCGACGAAGTCGACGAACGGATTCGGGGGCTGAAGGCGGGCGGCGACGATTACGTCGTCAAGCCGTTTTCGTTCGGCGAAGTCGTCGCGCGGCTCGAAGCGCTCGCGCGGCGTTCGCAGGACAACGGCTTCGACACGAAGCTCAAGGTCGGCGATCTCTGCATCGACCTGCTGTCGCGGAAAGTGACGCGCGCCGGCAATGCGATCCTGCTCAAGCCGCGCGAGTTCAAGCTGCTCGAATATCTGATGCGCCACGCGGAGCAGGTCGTCACCCGCACGATGCTGCTCGAAAACATCTGGGAATACCATTTCGATCCGCAAACGAACGTCATCGACGTGCACGTGAGCAAGCTGCGCCAGAAGATCGACACGGGCTTCGACCGCTCGCTGCTGCGGACCATCCGCAACGCGGGCTACATGCTCACTGCCGCCGACTGACCCAGAGCGTCTCGCGAGATGGGAACCATGATGCTGACGGGCTACGACGTAACGACATTGAGCGACGATGGCCAGTTCGTGCTGTCGCGCCTGACGAACCCGGCGGCGTCGGACAGCTGGCTGACGGTCACGCTCTCGGCATCGCAGCCGCAGCCGGAAAGCCATGAGCGTCTGGAGCACGCGTATCAGTTGCGCGGCATGCTCGACGGCGCGCATGTCACGCGGCCTCACGCGCTGCTGCGCGACGAGCGCAGCGCGACGCTCGTGCTCGAGGATCCGGGCGGCAGATCGCTTCGCATGGCGCAAGCGGGGCCGTTGCCGATAGGCCGGTTCCTTACCCTCGCCGTCAACCTCGCGTCGGCGCTGCGCTCCCTGCACAGCCGCGGCCTCACGCACAACGACATCCGGCCGGGCAACATTCTGATCGACGACGCGACCCACGCCATCGCGCTCACGGGCCTCGGCCTCGTCTCCCGTGCGCCGCGCGAGCGTCCGCGCGACGGCCCGCCCGCGATCGCCGTCGAAGCGCTCCCGTATCTGTCGCCCGAACGCACCGGGCTGATGAACCGCTGGTCCGACTCGCGTGCCGATCTGTACTCGCTCGGCGTCGTGTTGTACGAAATGATGACGGGGAAGCTGCCGTATCGGGCCGCTTCGGCGGCCGAGTGGCTGCATTGCCATACGGCGCAAGTGCCCATTCCGGTGGCCGAATGCATCGACGGCGTGCCCGCGCAACTGAGCGCGATCGTTGCACGCCTGCTGTCGAAGGACGCGGCGCAGCGCTATCAGACCGCAGCAGGGCTCGAACACGATCTGCGGCGCTGTCTCGACGCATGGCGCACATCGGGCGACGTCGAGGCGTTCGCGCCGGGCGCCGCCGATGCGCCCGATCAGCTGCAACGGCCGTTTCGTCTCTATGGACGCCAGAAGCAGCAGCACAAGCTCGAAGCCGCGCTGGAGCGCGTCGTGCAAAGCGGCGAGCCTGGCGTGGCGTTGGTGTCGGGTTATTCGGGCATCGGCAAATCGACGCTCGTGAGCGGGTTGCGCATGACGCCTGCCGCGTCGCGCGGATGGTTCGCGTCGGGCAAGTTCGAACGCTACAAGCGCGACATTCCTTACGCCACGCTCGCGCAGGCGTTCCGGACGCTGATCCGCGAGCTGATCGACGACGGCATGCGCACACACGCGGACCTGCGCCAGCGCCTGCACGATGCGCTCGGCGCGAACGGCCAGCTGATCGTCGAGCTGATTCCCGAGCTGGAGGCGCTCGTCGGGCCACAGCCGCCCGTGCCCGAACTCGCGCCGCAGGAAGCACGCATGCGCTTTCTCGCCGTGTTTACGCGTTTCATCGCGGCGTTCCCGTGCGACGGCCAGCCGCTCGTGCTGTTTCTCGACGACCTGCAATGGAGCGACGCGGGCACGTTCAGCGTGCTCGAACAGCTGTGCGGGCCGGGCGCGCGCAACGTGTTCGTGGTCGGCGCGTATCGCGACAACGAAGTGGGCGTCGCGCATCCGCTCAGACGCACGGTCGATCTGATCCGGCAGACGGGCACGCGCGTCGACGAAATCATGCTGACGCCGCTGCAGCCTGACGACGTGGCGCATCTGATCGGCGACGCCCTCACGACCACGCGGCCCGAACTGGAGGGCCTGAGCCGTCTCGTGTTCGAACGCACGGGCGGCAATCCGTTCTACGTCGTGCAGTTTCTGCAATTTCTCGCCGACGAGCGCTTCCTCGCGTTCGATCGCGACTGCCGCATCTGGACGTGGGACAACGAAAGGCTGCGCGAAGCGCGTTTCGCGGACACCATCGTCGATCTGATGGTCGGCAAGATCGAACGGTTGCCGCGCGGCACGCAGGCGTTGCTCGAACAGTTCGCGTGTCTGGGCGGCCGCGCGACGTCGCCGCTGCTCGCGCGCATCAGCGGCCTGGACGAGGCGCAGGTGACCACGACCCTCGCCGACGGCGTCGAGGCCGGCCTGCTGTACCGCAGCCGCGAAGGCTATGCGTTCGTGCACGACCGCGTGCACGAGGCAGCGTATGAACTGATCCCGCCGCAGCTGCGTGCGCAGGCCCATCTGCGGATCGGCCGGATTCTCGCCGCGCAGCCGGCTGCGGACGAAGCGCGCAGCATCTTCGAGATCGTCAACCAGTACAACCGCGTCATTCCTTTACTCGACGATCCCGCCGAACGCGCGCGCGTGGTTGACTTCAATCTCGAGGCGGGGCAGCGCGCACGCGCGTCGGCGGCGTACGGCTCGGCGCTCGCGTACCTGTCGACCGGCAGCGAACTGCTCGGCGAAGCAGGCTGGGACGCGGACTATGCCCGCAAATTCCAGCTGGAATGCCAGCTCGCCGAATGCGAGTTTCTGACGGGCGCCATGGACAGCAGCGAACGACGGCTGGCGATGCTCGACACGCGCGCACACACGCTGGCCGACCGCGCGGCCGTCACGTTTCTGCGCGTCACGCTGTACACGGCGCTCGATCGGATGAACCTCGCGGTGCAGACGTGCCTCGACTATCTGCGGCACGTCGGTATCGACTGGAATCCGCATCCGGGCCGCGACGCGGCGCGCGCAGAATACGACACGCTGTTGCAGGGCATCGGCGGCGCGCCGATCGACACGCTCGTCGATCTGCCCTTGCTCGACGACGCCGGACTCGCCGCGACGATGAACGTGCTGACGGCCGTGTTGCCGCCCGCGTTCTTCAGCGATGAAAACCTCGTGTGCCTCGTGCTGTGCCGGATGGCGAACCTGAGCCTGCTGTACGGCAACAGCGATGCGTCGTCGCTCGGCTATGCGTATCTCGGCATGGTCGCGGGTCCGCTGTTCGACGACTACGACGCGGGCTACCGCTTCGGCCAGCTCGGCCTCGCGCTCGTGGACAAGCGCGGGCTGGACCGTTTCAAGGCGCGTGTCTACATGTGCTTCGCGTATCACGTGACGCCGTGGACGCGGCCGATCCGCACCGGTTTGCCCTTGCTGCGCCGCGCGTTCGAAGTCGCGAGCGAAGGCGGCGACCTGACCTACATCGGTTTCAGCAGCTGCTGCACGGTCACGACGCTGATCGCCGCGGGCGAGCCGCTCGCGGAAGTCGAGCAGGAAGCGCAGCGTCGTCTGCAGATCGTTCAGGCCGCGAAGTTCGGCCTCATCGTCGACATCATCACCGCGCAGCTCGCGCTGATTTGTTCGTTGCGCGGCAACCTCGACGCGCATGACGCGCTTCCCGATCGCTTCGACGATGCCGCGTTCGAGCAGCGCCTCGACGGCGATCCGAGTCTCGCGATCGCGGCGTGCTGGTACTGGATCCGCAAGCTGCAGGCGCGCTATCTGGCCGGCGATATCGACGGCGCGATGCATGCGGACAGTAAGGCGTCGCCGTTGCTGTGGACATCGTCGGGTCATTTCGAAATCGCCGAGTATCAGTTCTTTGCGGGGCTCGCGCGCGCAAGCTGGCACGACGGCGCGCCGGAAACCGCCCGGGCCGGGAATCTGGACAAGCTCGCCGCGCATCAGCGGCAGCTGGCGCTGTGGGCCGAGCACTGCCCGAGCAACTTCAGCAGCCGCGCGGCATTGATGAGCGGCGAAAT
The DNA here is from genome assembly GCF_000745665.1 of Burkholderia sp. WP42. Taxonomy (NCBI): domain Bacteria; kingdom Pseudomonadati; phylum Pseudomonadota; class Betaproteobacteria; order Burkholderiales; family Burkholderiaceae; genus Burkholderia; species Burkholderia sp. WP42. Next base: position 31,138 of record NZ_KN050728.1, read on the forward strand.
CGCGCGCATCGCGGGCCGCGAGTTCGAAGCGATGAACCGCTACGAAGACGCGATTCGGCTCGCGCGCAAGCATGATTTCCCGCACGACGAAGCGCTCGCGCACGAGATTGCCGCGAAGTTCTATCTGGCGCGCGGCTTTACGACGACGGCCGCCGCGTATGTCCGCAACGCGCGCCGCGCGTGGTTGCGCTGGGGCGCGATCGCGCGCGTGAAGTCGCTCGACCGGCGTTATGCCGAGCTGCTGCGCGAGCCCGTCGAGCAGGCGCCGGCGCCCGGCGTCGTCGCCGAACAACTCGACGTCGATACCGTGGTGAAGGCGTCGCAGGCGATCTCCGGCGAACTGGTTCCCGAGCGTCTGATGCGCACGCTGATGACGATCATGCTCGAACACGCGGGCGCGCGGCGCGCGCTGCTCGTGCTGCCGCGCGCCGACGCGTTGTGGATCGAAGCAACCGCGGTGGCGGGGCGCGAAGGACCGGAAGTGCATTTCGACAGCAGACCGGTGAATGCGCAGGATCTGTCGAGCGCCGTGCTGCTCGAAAGCATTCGCACGCAGCGCGCGTTGCTGATCGACGATGCGATCTGCGACCAGACCTGGTCGTCCGACGAGCATTTCGCCGCGCAGCATTCGCGTTCGGTGCTGTCGCTGCCGCTCGTCAAGCAGTCGAAGCTGATCGGCGTGCTGTATCTGGAGAACGAACTCGCGCCGGGCGTGTTCACGCCCGCGCGTCTCGCCGTGCTCAGGCTGCTTGCGTCACAGGCGGCCGTGTCGCTCGAAAATGCGTCGCTCGAAGAGAAGCATGCGTTGCTCGCCGAGAAAGATGCGCTGCTGCACGAAGTGCATCATCGCGTGAAGAACAATCTGCAATTGATCAGCAGCCTGCTGAATCTTCAGGCGGAGCGCGTGACGGACAAGGCGGTGGCCGAACTGTTCGCCGACAGCCGCAACCGCGTACGCTCGATGGCGATGGTGCACGAGAACCTCTATCGCGCGGGCAACTTCGCGCGCATCGCGATGACGGCGCACGTGAAGACCTTATGCGGTCATCTGGCGCGCGTCTACGACATGGGGCGGCTGGGCGTCGACCTGCAGATCGACGTCGACGACATTCAGCTCGACATGAACCGCGCCGTGTCGTGCGGTCTCGTCATCAACGAACTGGTGTCAAATGCGCTCAAGCATGCGTTCCCGGATCAGCGCGGCGGCGTGCTCAAGGTCGAACTCAAGGCGATCGACGACCGGCGCTGCGCGTTGATCGTCGCCGACGACGGCGTCGGCCTCGCACCCGGCTTTGCGTTCGAACGCGATGAAACGCTCGGCTTGCGCCTCGTTCACGACCTCGTGCTGCAATTGCGCGGCCGCATCGATATCGCGCAGCAGCACGGCACCACTTTCACCATTCAATTCAATGCAGCAGAACGTTGACGGCCACACGCCATGACCAGCGCGCAAATCTTGATCGTCGAGGATGACCGCATCGTCGCACGCGACATCGCGCAACAGATGAGCCGCGCGGGCTATGTCGTGGTCGGCAGCACGGGTAGCGGCGAAGACGCGCTCGCGCTGGTCGAAACGCTGGCCGCAGACAGCAAGCCGGATCTGGTGCTGATGGACGTGCGGCTCGAGGGCGAACTGGACGGCATCGACACCGCGCGGCGTATCCGCGAAGCGCGCGACATTCCCGTCGTATTTCTCACCGCCTATGCGGACGAAGAGACGATCCGCCGCGCGACGGCAGCGGAACCGTACGGCTACGTGCTCAAGCCCTTCGACGACATGCAGTTGCGTACCGTCGTCGAAATGGCGCTTTACAAGCACGGCGCCGAGCGGCGTTTGCGCGAGAGCGAGCAGCGCTATGCGATCACGCTGTCGAGTATCGGCGACGGCGTGCTGTCGACGGATGTGGACGGCTTCGTCACCTTCGTCAATCTCGCCGGCGAAGCGCTGACGGGCTGGTCGCGCAGCGAAGCGACGGGACGGCGGCTGAGCGAGGTCTTCAGTCTGCACGACGAGAACACGCACGCGCCGATCGAGGATCCGATGGCCGCCGTGCTGCAAACCGGGAGCGACGGTGGGCTGCCCGCGCGCGCCATTCTGCGCGCGCGCGGCGGCAGCGACCTGCCGGTCGAATGCACGGGTACGCCGATGACGGACGAACGCGGCGTACGGCAGGGCATCGTGATCGTGTTTCGCGACGTGACGCAAAAGCGCCGCGCGCAGGAAGCGGAGATTCTTCGCGAGACCAATGCGCGACTCGAAATGGCGATGTACGGCTCGAATGTCGGCGTGTGGGAAATCGACATGCCCGAAGGCGATCACAAGCGCGGCTTCGCTCGCTACTCGAACATCTACGAGTGGCTAGGCTTCGACACGCCGCAGGCGCGCCTCGATTACGAAGCGTATATGAGCGTGCTGCATCCCGATCATCGCGACAGCACGGATCGCGCGGTCGCGTCGTTCCTCGAAAGCGGCGACGGCCTGTTCGAGCTGGAGAACCGGCTGCGGCATCGCGACGGCAGCGACCGCTGGGTGCTGGTGCGCGGCACCGCGCGCCGCGACGCGACGGGCAAACCGGTGCGCTTCGTCGGCAGTCTGGTCGACATCACGGAACTGAAAATGACCGAGCAGGCGCTGCGCGCGAGCGAGGAGCGCTTTCGCGGCACCTTCGAAAACGCCGCGGTCGGCGTCGCGCATTGCGATCTCGATGGGCGCTTTCTGCGTGTGAATCGTCGGTCGGGCGAGATCGTCGGCTGGCCGCTGGCCGCGTTGCAGCAGCGACGGCTTCACGAACTGATTCATGCCGATTTCAGCGTGGCGAGCATCGAGCGGTTCCGCCTGCTGACGGAAGGCGGGCTCAAGCATTATTCGGAGGAAGTGCCGCTCGTCAGGTTCGATGGGGAGCGCGTGTGGGTCACGCTGTCGGTTGCGCTTCAGCACGACGCGTCCGGTCAGACGGCGCACGTCATCGTCATCATTCAGGACATCTCCGAGCGCAAGGCGCTGGAAGAAACGGTGCGCGTCGCGAAGGATGCGGCGGAAGCGGCCAGCCGCGCGAAGGACCAGTTCCTCGCCAACATCAGTCATGAGCTGCGCACGCCGCTCAACGGCATTCTCGGCTATGCGCAGATACTCCAGCGTGACGCGCGGCTCGACACGCGCCAGCTGGCGAGCGTCGGCGTGATCGAGCAGAGCGGGCAGCATCTGCTGACGCTGATCAACGATATTCTCGACTTCGCGCGTCTGGGCGCCGGCAAGCTGGAACTGCAGGTCGGCGAAGTGTCGCTGCGCGGGTTTCTCGAGACGATCGCGGAAATCGTCGCCGTGCGCGCGCAGCAAAAGCGCCTCGTGCTGAACTATGTGGCCGCGCCCGATCTGCCCGCCGTGGTCCGTGTCGATGAGCGCCGGCTACGCCAGGTGCTGCTCAATCTGCTCGCGAATGCCGTCCAGTTCACCGACCACGGCGAGGTCACGCTGTCGGTCAGCCGGGGCGCGGCCGGGCGCCTGCGCTTCGAGGTGCGCGATACCGGTATCGGCGTGAGCGCCGACCGGCTGGAAGCGATCTTTCAACCGTTCGAACAGGCGGGCGATCACACGCGGCGCGGCGGCGGCGCGGGGCTGGGTCTCGCGATCAGCCGGCAACTCGTCCGCATGATGGGCGGCGAGATCGAAGTCACGAGTTCGGCCGGCGAGGGCAGCGTGTTCGGTTTTGAACTGGATGCGCCCGCGTCGGCTGCGGGGCCGTGCGAGCGCATACCGCGTCTCCAGGCGGACCGCCTCGATGGCGCGCGCCGGGTCATTCTGGTGGTCGACGATGTCCCCGCGAACCGCACGCTTCTGGCGGAAGTGCTGGGACAGGCGGGCTTTCGGGTGATTGAAAGCAGCGATGGGCGCGATGCGCTCGACAAGGCTGCAGCGTGCGCGCCCGACCTGATCGTTCTCGACACGGTGATGCCCTTGATGGGCGGCATAGAGACGCTACACCATCTGCGCCGTTCGCACACACTGGGTGCGACGCCCGTGATCGTCGTATCCGCCGACGCCTCCGAACAGAACGCCCGCGCGAACATCGACGCGGGCGCAAACGTGTTTCTGGAAAAGCCGCTCAATCTCGACCGCCTGTTGGGCTCGATCGCAATGCTGCTCGGCCTGGCGACCCAGCAGGGCGCCGGCCCGGCCTGCGAAGCCGACCGGCCGATGATCATTCCGCCGCGCGAGGACATGGCGGCGCTGCACCGCTATGCGCTGCTCGGCTCGATGCGCGACATCAGCCGGCACGCCGATCGTCTTGCGAGTTCGCATGAAAAGTATGAACCGTTCGCCGCGCGTTTGCGGCACCTTGCCATGACCTACGAATCGCAGGCCCTGCTTTCGTTGATCGAACATCATCTGAACAGCGAAGGGAGTTGACGATGCGAGAGCACAACATGGACGCGCCCGTCGTGCTCGTGGTCGACGACACGGCGGCGAATCTCGGGCTGGTCGTCGATACGCTGGAAGCCGAAGGGATGCGCGTGGCCGTCGCGCGCGACGGCCACGAAGCGCTGCGCCGCGCCGAACTGGTCAAGCCCGACCTGATCCTGCTCGACGTGATGATGCCTGGCCTCGACGGCTTCCAGACCTGCCGCGCGCTCAAGGACAATCCGGTCACGCGGGATATCCCCGTGATTTTCATGACCTCGCTGACGCAGACCGAGGACAAGCTCACGGGTTTCCGCGTCGGCGCGATGGACTTCGTGACCAAGCCGCTGCAAATGGAAGAAGTGGCCGTGCGCGTGCAGACGCATCTGAAGCTGCATGCATTGCAACGCTTGCAGCAGGAACAGAACGCGAGGCTCGAAGAGGAGGTCAAGACGCGCATCCAGGCGCAGGACGCGTTGATCGAAGTGCTGAACGGTGTTCGCAATGTGTCGAACGCGATTGCGCACGATCTGCGCACGCCGCTCACCGAACTCCGTTCGAGACTCGAGGTGCTGCTGCTCGGGTTGCGCAAGAAGGGCGATGAAGACACGCTGGGCCAGCTCGAAGTCGCGATGACCGACGTGGACCGCGTGATCGGCATTTTCAATGCGCTGCTGCGTCTCGCCGAGATCGATGCGGGCGTGCGGCGCTCGGGTTTCGTCAAAAGCGACGTCGTGACCATCCTGTCGGATGCCGTCGAGTTCTATCAGCCGGTCGCGGAGTTGCGCGGCATTTCGCTGACGCTGTTGCTGTGCTCGGAAACCGAGGTGCTGGCCGAGGTCGACCCGTTGCTGCTCGCGCAAGCGATCGGCAATCTGATCGACAACGCGCTGAAGTACGCGCAGGACAACGGCGAGGTCGAGGTGTCGCTGTGTGAGCGTGGCGATCGGATCGAGGTCACGGTGTCGGATGACGGGCCCGGTATTCCGTTCGCCGAACGGTCCAAGGTGACGGAGCGGTTCTATCGCGGCGACCGAAGCCGGGGAACACCGGGCGTCGGACTCGGGCTTGCGCTCGTCAAAGCGGTGGCGACGCTGCACCACGGTTTTCTGGAGTTCGCCGACAACGAGCCGGGCCTTGCTGCCACCATGACGATACTCCGGTTCAGCTGAACGGCTGCGGCTCGCGGCATATCAGAATCACACGAAGCGTCGGCAGTCGTTGCGACTGCCTTCTCCATTGCGTCGCCTGAATGCGGCGACGGTCTTGAAGTCCGGCGCATGCCGGCCAGTCAAACCCCATCAGTTCAAGATCGCGCTGGCAGGGTCGCGCCATGCGACGGCTCGGCTGCACGCGATTAAGGCAGGCGCGACGTAGATCTTGAGCAGCAAGGTCGGGTGATAGGGCGGCCGGTGCTCGCAGGCGTTGCCCCTTCGAATCCCAGGGAAGCCGGCTCCAGTTTTTCGACGAACGGGTTCGCTCCGGAAGCAATGCTAAGGTCGCCTTCCAAAATTCGCCGGTCGCACCGGACATTCTCGGACGCATCAGGTGTATTGCGCGCCAGACCAGCCGAGGGACTCATAGTTAGGACTTGAACGCTAGCGATTTGCGCGCGCACCCGGGGATGACGTGGCCCGTCGGATAACTCACGTTCTCCAGAACCCTGACGCAAACGATTGGGACGATAGAGGCGCTCAAGGATGGTTGCGAAGCACCCGTTAAAGCAACAAGCAGCGGGGAACTCGATGACGGCCGAGCATCCCGGCAGAGGCTTCGAAACTGAATCGATGGGGGTGTGAAACATGAGTTCCAAACGAATGACTGTCCGTACGAAGCTCACGGCGACCTTCAGCCTGCTTGCGGCGCTGGTGCTGATGGTATCGGGTCTTGCGTTGAACGCGTTGAATGAGGCGAACAATCGTTTTTCCGGATTCGTCAGTGGAATCAACAGTCGCGCCGAGATGGCTGCGTCCGTCCGTACCGCCGTCGACGATCGCGCGATGGCAGTACGCAACCTCGTCCTGGTCACCGCACCTGCGGATGTCGAGATCGAAAAAAATGCCGTCAGCGACGCCGAGCGGAGAGTCGAAGCCAACCTGACGAAATTCAAGGCGATGGTGGCCAGCGCGCCCGACATGAGCGAGCGGGAGCGCAGCCTGGCGGCTGAAATTCCACGCATCGAATCGCTTTATCGCCCGGTGGCGCTGGAGATCGACAGGCTTGCCGTGAGCAATCAGCGCGACGCGGCCATTGCCGAAATCGACACCAAATGCCGGCCGCTGCTTTCTGCCCTGATCAAGGCCTCCAACGACTATGCGGCCTTTGCCAATGAACGTGCGGCCGAGATGGTCAGGCAGTCCGAGGATCAATTCTCGAACCAGCGCATGCTTTTGATCGGTATCTGTCTGGCTGCGGTCGCGATGGCGATGATGGCCGGCGTTCTGATTACGCGGGGCCTGCTGCGTGCGCTCGGCGCCGAGCCGGCCGCACTGGGCGAAGTGACACAGCGTGTGGCCGCCGGCGATCTCAGTGTGGTGGTGGGGGTGAAGGACGCGCCTGCGGGGAGCGTGCTTGCCGCAATGGGTGCGATGCAGGCCAGCCTCGTGAAGCTGATCGGGCAGGTCCGGACCTCGGCAGACAATATCGCCACCGGGTCGAGCCAGATTGCTTCGGGCAACCAGGACCTGTCGTCGCGCACGGAGCAGCAGGCGTCGTCGCTGCAGGAGACTGCGTCGAGCATGGAGGAACTCACGTCCACGGTGAAGCAGAACGCGGAGAATGCACAGCAGGCGAGCGCGCTGGCTGCCAACGCATCGGAAGTTGCACAGAAAGGCAGCACCGTGGTCGGGCAGGTCGTGGAAACGATGACCGACATCAGCCAGAGCTCGACGAAAGTCGCGGATATCACCGGGATCATCGAAGGCATTGCGTTCCAGACCAACATCCTGGCGCTCAACGCCGCGGTGGAAGCGGCGCGCGCCGGTGAGCAGGGCCGTGGCTTCGCGGTGGTCGCGAGCGAAGTCAGAAGTCTCGCCCAGCGCTCGTCGAGCGCGGCAAAGGAGATCAAGGACCTGATCAATGCCTCGGTACAGAAGATTCAGGACGGTTCGGCGCTCGCCGGTGAAGCCGGCAAAACGATGGCCGAAGTGACGCAGGCGGTGGCTCGCGTGACCGACATCATGGGCGAGATCGCAGCGGCTTCGGGCGAGCAGAGCCGGGGGATCGAACAGGTCAACCAGGCGATCACGCAGATGGACGAGGTCACGCAGCAGAACGCGGCGCTGGTGGAAGAAGCGGCGGCGGCTTCGACATCGCTGGAAGATCAGGGCCGTCAGCTGAGCGAAGCGGTGGCCTTCTTCCGCGTCGACGGCACACGCGCGAGCCAGCCGGTTCCGGCTGCGCCGAAGCCGGCACGGCGTCCGGCTTCCCGGGCCACGGCAGGCAAGACCACGGCGCCCGTGGCCCGACCCTCCGCGCCGGCAGTTGCTACCCCTGGCGCGACTGAAGACTGGCACACGTTCTGAACAGACCGTCACCGATCGACAACTGGAGAAAGATTCATGAACGCAGTACTTGAAGATCCGCACACGAAGGGCACGCGCGGACAGGCTGCCGTGCGAGACACGCAGGAGTTCGTGACGTTCCGGCTGGGTGCCGAGGAATACGGCATCGACATCCAGCGAGTGCAGGAGATCCGCTCCTACGAAACCCCGACGCACATCGCCAACGCACCGGCGTTCGTCAAGGGCGTGATCAACCTGCGCGACGTGATCGTGCCCATCGTGGATCTGCGGCTGAAGTTCGCGCTGGAATCCGCCGAGTACAACGACGCGACGGTCGTCATCGTCCTGAACGTCGCGCGACGGACGGTGGGCATCGTCGTGGACGCGGTGAGCGATGTCCTGGCCCTGGCGCCGGCCGATCGCCGGCCTGCGCCCGAATTCGGGGTGATGGGCGACGCCGGGTTCATCACCGATCTCGGCTCCGTCTCGGACGAGGACGGCGACCGGATGTTGATCCTGCTCGACATTGAACGGCTCATTGAGACTGTCGACGTCGGCCGGCTCGCCTGACGCGGGCTCCGTCCATCCATTCATTTTTCGACCGGACGGCCGGACGCGCGCCCCGGCGCATCGCGCGCCGCCCGCAACAAAAAAAATGGCGCCGCAGGCATCGAGCCCGCGGCGCCATCGGATCTCGCTGCGGCAGGTGCAACCCGCCGCAGCTCGACCGCGTGCTTACATCTGCACGGTATCGGCGACTTCCTTGAAGTCTTCGATCTGGTCGAAGTTCATGTACTTGTAGATCTTGTCGCCGTTCGCGTTGAGCACGCCGATGTCGGCCATGTACTCTTCCTTGGTCGGGATCCGGCCCAGACGCGAGCAGATCGCAGCCAGTTCCGCCGAGCCGAGGTACACGTTCGTGTTCTTGCCCAGACGGTTCGGGAAGTTGCGGGTCGACGTCGACATCACCGTCGCGCCTTCGCGCACCTGTGCCTGGTTGCCCATGCACAGCGAGCAGCCCGGCATTTCGGTGCGGGCGCCGGCCGTGCCGAACACGCCGTAGTGACCTTCTTCCGTCAACTGCTTCTGGTCCATCTTGGTCGGCGGCGCGACCCACAGCTTGACCGGAATGTCGCGCTTGCCTTCGAGCAGCTTCGACGCGGCACGGAAGTGACCGATGTTGGTCATGCACGAGCCGATGAACACTTCGTCGATCTTCGCGCCGGCGACTTCGGACAGCGTCTTCACGTCGTCCGGGTCGTTCGGGCACGCGACGATCGGCTCATGGACGTCGGCGAGATCGATCTCGATGACGGCCGCGTATTCGGCGTCGGCGTCCGGCGACAGCAGCTTCGGATCGGCCAGCCACTGCTCCATCGCCGCGATGCGGCGCTGCAGGCTGCGCGCGTCCTGGTAGCCCTGCGCGATCATCCACTTCAGCAGCGTGATGTTGCTGTGCAGATACTCGATGATCGGTTCCTTGTTCAGGCGCACCGTGCAACCGGCAGCCGAACGTTCGGCCGATGCGTCCGACAGCTCGAATGCTTGCTCGACCTTCAGGTCCGGCAGGCCTTCGATTTCGAGGATGCGGCCCGAGAAGATGTTCTTCTTGCCTTGCTTCGCGACCGTCAGCATGCCCTGCTTGATCGCGTACAGCGGAATCGCGTTGACGAGGTCACGCAGCGTGACGCCCGGCTGCATCTTGCCCTTGAAGCGGACCAGCACCGATTCCGGCATGTCGAGCGGCATCGTGCCGGTGGCGGCCGCGAATGCGACGAGGCCCGAGCCCGCCGGGAAGCTGATGCCGATCGGGAAGCGCGTGTGCGAGTCGCCGCCGGTGCCGACGGTGTCGGGCAGCAGCATGCGGTTCAGCCACGAGTGGATCACGCCGTCGCCCGGACGCAGCGCGATACCGCCGCGCGTGCTGATGAAGTTCGGCAGCGTCTGGTGCGTCTTCACGTCGACCGGCTTCGGATAGGCGGCGGTGTGGCAGAACGACTGCATCACGAGGTCGGCCGAGAAGCCGAGGCACGCGAGGTCCTTCAGTTCGTCGCGGGTCATCGGGCCCGTCGTGTCCTGCGAGCCCACCGACGTCATCTTCGGTTCGCAGTACGTGCCCGGACGCACGCCCCGGCCTTCCGGCAGGCCGCATGCGCGACCGACCATCTTCTGCGCGAGCGTGAAGCCCTTGCCGGTGTCGGCCGGCTGATGCGGCAGGCGGAACAGCGTCGACGGCTGCAGGCCCAGCGCTTCACGCGCCTTCGCGGTCAGGCCGCGGCCGATGATCAGCGGAATGCGGCCGCCGGCGCGCACTTCGTCGAACAGCACGTCGGACTTCACCTGGAATTCGGCGATGACCTTGCCGTCCTTCAGCGCCTTGCCTTCGTACGGGCGCAGTTCGACCACGTCGCCCATGTTCATCTGCGACACGTCGAGTTCGATCGGCAGCGCGCCGGCGTCTTCCATCGTGTTGTAGAAGATCGGAGCGATCTTGCCGCCGAGGCACACGCCGCCGAAACGCTTGTTCGGCACGAACGGGATGTCCTGGCCGGTGAACCACAGCACCGAGTTGGTCGCCGACTTGCGCGACGAGCCCGTGCCGACCACGTCGCCGACGTACGCGACCAGGTGGCCCTTTTCCTTCAGCGATTCGATGAACTTGACCGGGCCGCGCTTGCCGTCTTCTTCCGGCGTGATGCCCGGGCGTGCGTTCTTCAGCATCGCCAGCGCGTGCATCGGGATGTCCGGGCGGGTGGTGGCGTCCGGCGCCGGCGACAGATCGTCGGTGTTGGTTTCGCCCGTGACCTTGAACACGGTGATGGTCAGGCTTTCCGGCACTTCCGGACGGCTCGTGAACCATTCGGCGTCGGCCCAGCTCTGCAGCACGGCCTTCGCGTGGGCGTTGCCCTTGTCGGCGAGTTCCTTCACGTCATGGAACTGGTCGAACATCAGCAGGGTTTTCTTCAGCGCGTCGGCCGCGACGGACGCGACGGCTTCATCGGACAGCAGCTCGATCAGCGGCTGGATGTTGTAGCCGCCGAGCATGGTGCCGAGCAGCTCGGTCGCGCGTTCGCGCGAGATCAGCGGGCAGGCCGTCTCGCCTTTCGCGACGGCGGCCAGGAAGCCGGCCTTCACGCGCGCGGCTTCATCGACGCCGGCCGGCACGCGATGGGTGATCAGGTCGAGCAGCGTCTGCTCTTCGCCGGCAGGCGGGTTCGTCAGCAATTCCACCAGTTCGGCGGTTTGCTGAGCCGTCAGCGGCAGGGGAGGGATACCGAGCGCGGCGCGGGCGGCCACGTGAGCACGAAAGTTTTCAAGCATGGGGGGACCTGCTGAGATTGCGTTTCAGGGGAAGGGCTTTCCAGGTACGCCGGGGCTGCTATTCCGGATACTGCGTCAATGCTTGGACGCGATTGTAGTCGCAATGTGGTCAAGCGTCAAATGTCTTATGTCTTATATAAGAGTTGGTTGCCGCGGCAGCGGTTGGCGCGTCGCGTCTTCGCCGCGATGCGGCAACGCATCGGTGCGCACGAAGGCGGCGGCCGGCGCGGGCCGGCCGTGCGGCGAGCCGGCCGTGCGTGCGGATGAGCGGACGAATCTGGTGGAAAAGCGTCGCCGCCGCTGCCAAAATGACGCCCCCGTGGCGAACGGCCGCGCCGGGCCGCCGCGCGTGCCGTCGGCCCGGCGCCCGGCGGGTGCCGGACCGGCGTCCGGATCGCCGCGGGCCTACCTGAAAGGTGATCGTTGTGAAGTTGTCGTTTGAGGTCATGGAGGCGCTCGATGCCATCGACCGCACGGGCACGTTCGCGGAAGCGGCCGTGCTGCTCCATCGCGTGCCGTCCGCGTTGACTTATCTGGTGCAGAAGACCGAGAGCGAGCTCGGCGTCACGCTGTTCGATCGCAGCGGGCGGCGCGCGCAGCTGACCGACGCGGGCCGTCTGCTGGTCGACGACGGCCGCCGCCTGCTGCGCGCCGGGCGCGAGCTGGAGGACCGGATCCGCGGCGTCCAAGCCGGATGGGAGGCGGAGCTGCGCCTGTGCGTCGACGAAATCCTGCCGCTCGCGTCGTTGTGGCCCCACGTGCGCGCGTTCTACGCGCTGCAGATGACGACGCGGCTGCGTTTCTCGACCGAAGTGCTCGGTGGCGTGTGGGACGCGCTCGTGTCCGGGCGTGCCGATATCGCGATCGGCGCAGCCGGGGAGCCGCCGCACGCGCCGAACATCGCCGCAAGACCGATCGGCGTGTTGCGCCACGTGTTCGTCGTCGCGCCGCAGCATCCGCTGGCCGCGGTCGACGCACCGCTCGACAGCGGCGTCATTTCGGGCCATCGCGGCGTGGTGATCAGCGACACGTCGCGCGACCTCGAACCGAAGTCGGTGGCCGTCCACGACGGGCAGCCGGTCATCGTCGTGCCGACGCTGGCCGCCAAGCTCGAGCTGCTGTGCGAAGGCCTCGCGGTCGGCATGCTGCCGGCGCCCGTCGCCGAGGAGCCGATTCGTCAGGGCAAGCTCGTCGAGCGGCGGCTGACGGGCGTGCGCGAGCATACGAACTGCTATCTCGGCTGGCGGGAGGACAAGGCCGGGCGCGCATTGAGCTGGTGGCTCGAGCAACTCGACGAGGTCGACCTGGTCGCGGCGCTGTTCGGCGCACGCAGCGCCGCCGCGTGACGCCCGGCCGCACCCGGCGATCGTGCGGCAGCGGCAGCGCTGCGCCGCAGGCCGTCCGACGGTCCGGCCGTCACGCGGCAGCGCTACATTTCGCCGCGCCGCCCTGTAAATGTCGCCACGGGGCTCAATTCTTGTCCGAACCTGTCGTTAACCCGGAATGGCCGCTCTCGATGGGGCCGCACGCCGGCGTATGGATGTGCTGAACGATGGAATGGCCAACGCGCCGCGCAAAAGTGTCGCGCTCGTCGCGACGGCGACCGGTCGGCCGGTCGCCTTCAAGGCCGTTGAGCAGGCAACCGTTCGGCGCAAATGCAATCACATCTTGCCTGCCGTTGCAGGCGAGCCCGCAGGGTGCCCGATCGAAGTGCGCCGGCGAGGACTTTTCGTGTTGATTAGAGAATGTACCCGAACAGCTACGATGTTCCGATTGGACGCCTCGTCGCGCGTCAGATCCTGTCCTGCGACCCTGCCACGCCGGTGCGCGAGGTTGCGCGGCGCATGTTCGCCGAGCGCCGCAGCTCGATCGTCGTGATGGAGGGCCAGCAGGTCGTCGGCATCTGGACCGAGCACGACGCGCTGTCGGCCGGCGACGATCCCGACGCGCTCGACCGCCCGGTCGGCGACGTGATGAGCCGTCCGGTGCTGACGCTCGACGCGTCGACGCCGCTGGGCGAAGCCGCGATGCGATTCAAGGAGTCGGGCGTACGGCACTTCATCGTGGTCCGCGACGGCGCGGCGATCGGCGTGCTGACGCAGACCGACGTCGTCGTGAACCAGGGCCCGGAATTCTTCCTGCATCTGAAGCCGATCGAATCGATCCGCGTCCATCTGCCCGTGGTGGTGTCCGAGCACGATGCGCTGCCCGACGTCGTCGCGCGGATGCGCGCGCAGCGGCTCGATGCGATTCTGGTCCGTTACGACGACGGCGAGCACGGCATCCTCACCGAACGCGACGTCGTGCGGCTGCTGGCTCAGAGCGGCGTGCGAGGCGCGGTGGGCGCATGCGCGAGCAAGCCGTTGCAGATGCTGCTCGCCACGCAGAGCCTGTATGCGGCGCAGCGCTTCATGACCGAGCACAACATGCGGCACGTCGGCATCTGCGACGAGGAAGGGCGGCTCACCGGCCTGCTTGGCTTCGCCGACGTGCTGCTGAGCATCGAGCACGAATACGCGAACGAGCTGCGCAGCGCGCTGCGCGAGCGCGACGAGGCGCTGGGCCTCGCGCGCTTCAACCTGCGCATGGCGGACCGCGTGTTCGAATCGGCACTGGAAGGGATCATGGTGACCGATCGCCACGCGCGGATCGAGCGCGTGAATCAGGCGTTCACGCGTCTGACCGGCTACACCGAGGACGAAGTGGTCGGCCGCAACCCGGCGATGCTGAGCTCGGGCCGCCAGACGCCCGATTTCTACAAGCAGCTGTGGCATTCGCTGACGACCGACGGCCACTGGCAGGGCGAAATCTGGAATCGCCGCAAGAGCGGCGAGCTGTTCCTCGAATACCTGACGATCACCAGCATTCGCGACAACGCCGGCGAGATCTCGCACTACGCGGCGATTTTTTCCGACATCACGCAGCGTCGCCAGGCCGAGGAGCGGCTGGGCTATCTCGCCACCCACGACGTGCTGACCAATCTCGCGAACCGCGCGCTGTTCGAGGAGCGGCTCGCGCGCTCGATCGTCCAGGCGAAGCGGCTCGGCCGCAAGGTCGCGGTGATGTACGTCGATCTCGACCGCTTCAAGCTCGTCAACGATACGCTCGGCCACAACGCCGGCGACGAGGTGCTGAAGGTGGTCGCCGGGCGCATCGCCGGGCAGGTGCTGTCGAACGACACCGTGGCGCGCATGGGCGGCGACGAGTTCGCGATCGTGCTCGAGGAGTTCGACGACGTGCGCGACGTCGGCCGCATCGCGCGCAATTTACTCGACGAAGTCGGCCAGTCGATCGAAATCGAGGGCCGCGAGATCTTCGTGACGCCGAGCATCGGCATCAGCATCTATCCGGACGACGGCATCGACGCCGAACATCTGCTGCTGCTCGCGGACCAGGCGATGTACGGCGCGAAGAACCGCGGCAGGAACGTGTTCCAGTTCTTCGAGAGCAAGATGACGTCGTCGGCGATCGAGCAGCTCGAAACGCTCGGCGAGCTGCATCGTGCGCTCGAGCAGAACGAATTCAGGCTGTTCTACCAGCCGCAGTACGATCTGGCGAGCGGCCGGATCGTCGGGGTGGAGGCGCTGCTGCGCTGGTTGCATCCGCGCCGCGGCCTCGTCGCGCCGGGCGAGTTCATCGGGCTCGCCGAGCGCTCCGCGCTGATCGTCCCGATCGGGCGCTGGGTGCTGCAGGAGGCGTGCCGCCAGGCGCGCCGCTGGCTCGACGAAGGCTTCGAGTTCGGGCGCGTGTCGGTGAACGTGTCGGCGCGCCAGTGTTTCACCGACCATTTCCTCAGCGACCTGACGACCATCCTCAGCGAAACCGCGTTGCCGACCAAATGCCTGCAGCTGGAGCTGCTCGAGAGCATGGCGATGAACACCCGCGAGGAGATCGGCATCCTGCTGCGCGAACTCGCGATCCGCGGGATCAGCCTCGCGATCGACGATTTCGGCACCGGCTATTCGTCGCTCGTGTATCTGAAGGACCTGCCGGTCGATACGCTGAAGATCGACCGCTCGTTCCTCACGGATTGCGGGACCGGCAGCACGGACGACGCGATCGTGCGCGCGATCGTCGCGATGGGACGCGCGCTCGGGCTGCACGTCGTGATGGAGGGCGTCGAGACCGAAAAGCAGCTGAGCTTCCTGCAGGAGATCGGCTGCCATCAGGTGCAGGGCTTCCTGCTCGCGCGGCCGCAACCGGCCGAGCAGCTGACGCGAAGCGTGTCGCGCCGCGGCGCGGAGCTGCTCGTCGACTGAGGCCGCTGGCGCGCGGCGGCCGGCGGTCGTGTGAGCCGTCCGGGCGCCGTGCGGCGCCCGTGGCTCACGAGCGCCCAAGCGCCGGCTCAATCGAAGTACGTGAGCCCCATCGCGCGCTTCACCTGCGCGAGCGTGTCGCCTGCGACGTCGCGCGCACGCATCGTGCCGCGCTTCAAAATCGCCATCACCTCTGCCTTGTCGGCTTCGAATTCGCGGCGGCGCGCGCGGATCGGTTCGATCAGCGCCTGCAGGCGCTCGTCGAGCACCCGCTTCACGACGCTGTCGCCCAGCCCTCCGCGGCGATAGTGCGCCTTCAGCTCGTCGACCTTCTGCACGTCCGGCTCGAACGCGTCGAGGAACGTGAACACGATGTTGCCCTCGACCTGGCCGGGGTCGCTCACGCGCAGATGGTTCGGATCCGTATACATGTCCTTCACCGCGCGCGTGATCTCGTCGGGCGTCGCGCCGAGCGTGATCGCATTGCCGAGCGACTTGCTCATCTTCGCCTTGCCGTCGATGCCGGGCAGCCGCGTGACGGCCGACAGCACGGCCTCGCATTCGACCAGCACCGGCTGCTCGACGGTCGCGTTGAAGCGGCGCACGAGTTCGTTGGTCTGCTCGATCATCGGCAGCTGATCGTCGCCGACCGGCACGTGGGTCGCCTTGAACGCGGTGATGTCGGCGGCCTGGCTGACCGGGTAGGTGAGGAAGCCGGCCGGGATGTCGCGCTCGAAGCCGCGCAGCCGGATCTCCTCCTTGATGGTCGGATTGCGCTCGAGGCGCGCGACCGTGACGAGGTTGAGCAGGTATTGCGACAGCTCGGCGAGTTCGGGCACCTGCGACTGCACGACGATCGTCGACAGCGCTGGGTCGATGCCCACGGCCAGATAGTCGAGCGCGACCTCGATCACGTTTTCCGTGACGCGCTGGCGGCGCCCCATGTTGTCGGTGAGTGCCTGCGTGTCGGCGAGCAGCAGGAATTGCGTCGCGTCGTGCTGCATCTGCACGCGTGCGCGCAGCGAGCCGATGTAGTGGCCGAGATGCAGCGGGCCGGTGGTGCGGTCGCCGGTGAGGATGATCGGTCGGGCAGGGTGCGTCATGACGAGTGGGCTCCGGGTTATCGACGCCTTCAACCATGACGCAGCCGCAGAAACGACGATGCCGCCATGGCTGGCGGCATCACGTTCGGGACATGCAAGAGGAAACGGGCCGCCTGGGTCAGGCGCGCCACCAGCGATGCAGGTTCGGCGAGGCAGGTCGGGTTTCCATCGCGCAAGTATAGCGCAGCGCGCCGGCCGCGGCCGCTGCGGCCGTTCGCGCTCCGTCGGCCCAAGCTTTTTGCTCGTCAACAACCACAAAAATGATCGTTTCGCACGCGTCGGCGTGTCAGCAGAATGTCTCCGTTCCCGGTCGCGCGACGACACGCGCAGCGCAGCGGGCCGCACTTCAAGGAGACAGCCGTGGCAGTGGAAACAACTTCGATCGATACGCTGGTGGTCGGCGCCGGACAGGCCGGCGTCGCGATGAGCGAGCATCTGGGCAAGCTGGGCGTGCCGCATCTCGTGCTCGAGCGCGACCGCATCGCCGAGCGCTGGCGCACCGCGCGCTGGGATTCGCTGGTCGCGAACGGCCCCGCCTGGCACGACCGCTTCCCCGGCCTGGAATTCGCCGGCCTCGATCCCGATGCGTTCGCAACCAAAGACCAGGTCGCCGATTACTTCGACGCCTATGCGCGCAAGATCGACGCGCCGATTCGCACCGGCGTCGACGTGAAGAACGTCGTGCGTAACGCCGGCAAGCCGGGCTTCGTCGTCGAGACGTCCGACGGCACGATCGAGGCGACGCGCGTGGTGGTCGCGACGGGGCCGTTCCAGCGCCCGGTCATTCCGCCGATCGCACCCGACGATGCACGCATCCACCAGATCCATTCCGCGCACTATCGCAATCCGGCGCAGTTGCCGGACGGCGCCGTGCTGGTGGTCGGCGCGGGCTCGTCGGGCGTGCAGATCGCCGACGAGCTGCAGCGCGCCGGCCGGCAGGTGTATCTGTCGGTCGGCCCGCACGATCGTCCGCCGCGCGCGTATCGCGGCCGCGACTTCTGCTGGTGGCTCGGCGTGCTCGGTGAATGGGACAAGGAAGCGGCGACGCCCGGCCGCGAACACGTGACGATCGCCGTGAGCGGCGCGCGCGGCGGCCACACGGTCGATTTTCGTGCGCTCGCGAATCGGGGCGTGACGCTGGTCGGGCTGACGAAATCGTTCGACGGCGGCGTCGCGGCGTTCGAGCCCGACCTCGCGATCAATCTCGCGCGCGGCGACGACAACTATCTGTCGCTGCTCGACGCGGCCGATGCGTATGCGGCCCGCAACGGGCTCGAGCTGCCCGCCGAACCGCAGGCGCGCCGCATCCTGCCCGATCCGGCATGCGTGACGAACCCGCTCCTGTCGCTCGACCTCGCCGACGCGGGCGTGACGTCGATCGTATGGGCGACCGGCTACGCGACGGACTACGGTTGGCTGAACGTCGATGCGTTCGACGCGAACGGCAAGCCGCAGCATCAGCGCGGCGTGTCGAAGGAGCCGGGCATTTATTTCGTCGGGCTGCCGTGGTTGTCGCGACGCGGCTCCAGCTTCATCTGGGGCGTGTGGCACGACGCGAAACACATCGCCGACCACATCGCCACGCAGCGCAAGTACGTCGACTATCACGACGCAGCGCAACGGCGCGGCCACGCGAGCGCCCGGCAGGACGACGCGGCGCGCCTCGCACCGGCCGCTGCGCGCCCGGTCGTCGACGCGATCGACTGAGCCGCGGCGCGCCGCGAGCGCGCCTCCACCCGCACGCCGCCGCCGGCGCGGCGTGCGAACCCACCGACATTCGAAGGACCGCGATGAGCCAGCCCACCCACACCCGTATCCGCATGTTCAACACGAAGGATACCTACCCGAACCAGACGCTCGACAACGACCTGTGCCAGGCCGTCCGGGCCGGCAATACCGTCTACGTGCGCGGCCAGGTCGGCACCGACTTCGACGGCAATCTCGTCGGCCTCGGCGACCCGCGCGCGCAGGCGGAGCAGGCGATGCGCAACGTGAAGCAGCTGCTCGAGGAAGCCGGCAGCGACCTCACGCACATCGTCAAGACGACCACCTATCTGATCGACCCGCGTTATCGCGAGCCGGTGTATCGGGAAGTCGGCAAGTGGCTGAAGGGCGTTTATCCGATTTCGACGGGGCTCGTCGTGTCGGCGCTCGGTCAGCCGCAGTGGCTGATGGAGATCGACGTGATCGCCGTGATTCCCGACAACTGGCAGCCGGCGCAGGCGTCGGCGTCGGTGCGGGAGGCGCAATGACGTTTTCCATCGTCGGCCGCTGCGCCGAAACGGGCCAGCTCGGGATCGCGATCAGTTCGTCGAGTATCGCGGTGGGCGCGCGCTGCCCGTGGGTGCGTGCGGGTGTCGGCGCGGTCGCGACGCAGAACGTCACGCTGCCCGCGCTCGGCCCGCAGACCCTCGATCTGATCGAGCACCAGCAGCTCGCGCCGGCCGCCGCGCTCGATCGCGCGCTGAACGCGAACGGCTGGAGCCAGTATCGACAGGTGACGGCGATCGATGCGCAGGGCCGCACCGCGTGCTTCACCGGCAGCGAAGCGCTCGGCACGCATCACGCGGTGCAAGGCGAGCAATGCGTGGCGGCCGGCAATCTGCTGGCCGCGCCGGCCGTGATCGACGCGATGGCGCGTGCGTTCGAACAGGCGCCGGGGCTGCTGGCCGAGCGCCTGCTCGCCGCGCTGCATGCGGCGGTCGCGGCGGGCGGCGAGGCCGGCCCGGTGCATTCGGCGGCATTGACGGTAGCCGGCGACGTGACCTGGCCGATCGTCGACCTGCGCGTCGACTGGGCCGATGCCGATCCGATCGGGCAGCTCGATGCGCTGTGGCGCGCGTATCGCCCGCAGATGCAGGATTACCAGACGCGCGCGCTGAACCCGACCGCCGCACCGAGCTACGGAGTGCCCGGCGATGAGTGACACGTCGAGCCGTACGCTGCTCGCGCGGCTGGTCGGCTTCGCGACGGTCAGCCGCGATTCGAATCTCGCGATGATCGACTTCATCCGCGACTATCTCGACGGCTACGGCGTGTCGAGCGAGCTGTTCTACAACGCGGAAGGCACCAAGGCGAGCCTGTACGCGACGATCGGGCCGCGCGATCGCGGCGGCATCGCGCTTTCCGGGCATACGGACGTGGTGCCGGTGGACGGGCAGGCGTGGAAGGTCGAGCCGTTCCGGCTGACCGAGCGCGACGGCCGGTTGTACGGGCGTGGCACGGCCGACATGAAAGGCTTCATCGCGTCGATGCTCGCGGCCGTGCCGGCGTTGGTCGCTCGGCCGCTGCATACGCCGGTGCATCTGCTGCTGTCGTACGACGAGGAGATCGGTTGCGTCGGCGTTCGGCCGATGCTCGAAGCGCTCGCCGGCCGCGAGCAGCGGCCGCGCGTGTGTGTGATCGGCGAGCCGACTGGGCTGCAACCGGTGCTCGGCCACAAGGGCAAGCTCGCGATGCGGTGTCACGTGAAGGGCGCCGCGTGCCACTCCGCGTATGCGCCGCTCGGCGTCAACGCGATCGACTACGCGGCGAAGCTGATCGGCCGGCTCGGCGAAATCGGTGCGGCGCTCGCGCGGCCCGAGCATCGCGACGAGCGCTTCGATCCGCCGTTCTCGACCGTGCAGACCGGCTTGATCAGCGGCGGCCGCGCGCTGAACATCGTGCCGGCCGAATGCGAATTCGATTTCGAGGTGCGGGCGCTGCCGAGCTTCGATGCGCACGACGTGCCGAGCCAGTTGCAGCACTACGCGCAAGCCGAGCTGTTGCCGAGGATGCGCGCGGTGCAGCCCGACACCGATATCCGTCTGCAACCGCTCGGCGCCTATCCGGGGCTCGCCACGGCGCCGGACAGCGACGCGGCGCGGCTGATCGCGATGCTCAGCGGTTCCGACGCATTCGGCACGGTCGCGTTCGGCACCGAGGGCGGATTGTTCGGCGAGGCCGGCATGCCGACCGTCGTGTGCGGACCGGGCAGCATGGACCAGGGGCACAAGCCCGACGAGTTCGTCACGCTCGAACAACTGCACGGATGCGACGCGATGTTGGGGCGTCTCGTCTCGCACGTCGCTTCGTCCGCGTGATCGTCGCGGCGGCCGCACGTTTCTACCGGCCCGTCTGCTCGACGATCTGCGCGAGCCGCTCGCGGCAGAAGTCGACGAACGACTGCGCCTGCTTGGTGAGCTGACCGCGCTTGAGCCGCGCGCTCACGAGCCCCGACGGGCTCACCGTTTCGCTGAGATCGACCGTCACCACGCGCCGGCCGTCGTACGTGTATTCGGAATGCGGGCGCGTGACGAGCAATGAGAAACCGAAGCCCTGTCCGACCATCCCGCGCACCATCTCGATCGACGGCGACGCGAACACGATGTTCGGCGTGAGCCCGAGCTCGCGGAACAGGCTGACGAAATAGGTGCGGCTCGGCAGCACGTCGAGCAGGATCATCGGCTCGACGCTCAGCTCGCGCAGCGACACGTGCGTCTGTTCCGCGAACCGGTGGTTCTCCGGCAGCAGCACGTACGGCTGCTGCGCGGGCATCAGCGGCTCGGTCTCGATCGTCCCGTCGAGGTCGTGGTCGTACAGGAACGCGAGGTCGAACGTGCCGGCGGTGAGCCCCTGCACGAGCTCGTGCTGCTCGCCGTCGCGCAGCCGGATGTTCACGCCCGGATAGCGCTCGCGAAAGCCGGCGATCAGCTGCGGCAGATAGAGCGGCGCGACCGTCTCGAAGCAGCCGATGTCGATCTGGCCGGTCACGACGTCGTTGTCGGCCAGCGCGTTCTGTTCGAACTCGTGCGCGATGCGCAGCAGCTCCTGCGCCTTGCGGTAGAAACGCGTGCCGCCCGGCGTCAGCGACACGCCCTGCGCATGATGGCGGATGAACAGCTTCACGCCGAAACTTTCCTCGAGCCCCTTGATCGCGCTGGAGATCGACGGCTGCGCGATGAACAGCTGGCGCGACGCCTCGGCGACGCTGCCGGACTCCACCGTCGTCACGAAATATTTCAGTTGCCGCAAAGTGTAGTGAGCCACGAGCACCTCTGATACGCGCCGCGGCGGCGCGTGCCGCCGCGCAGCGCATGCTGTCCGCTGGATGCGTAGCACCTTACCCGAACCCGCGCGGCGCCGAAATTTCCCCTGCAGAGCTTTTTCGTATGTCTCGGAAATATTTTTAGTATTTTCGGGTCGCGACGCGCGTGGCGCACCATCGTCTCCAATCCGGATCGCGACAAAAGCGCGCACGTGCTGCGCCGTCGCCGCGCATCCGGACCCGATTGCCGGCGCGCACGCTCGCGCGCCGGCCGACACGGCAGGCGCGCGTTACTGCGCACGACAGGAGACTTGACCATGACGACCGCGGATCGCAACGCGTCATCGATGATAGAGAAGCACACGATCGGCTACGTGCCGCCCGCGGAACGCCACGGCAACGTGCGCGACCTGTTCACGCTCTGGTTCGGCGGCAACATCGCGCCGCTGCCGATCGTGACCGGTGCGCTCGGCGTGCAGCTGTTTCATTTGAACCTGATGTGGGCGATCGTCGCGATCGTCGTCGGGCAGGCGGTGGGCGGCGTGCTGATGGCGCTGCATTCGGCGCAAGGCCCGCAGATGGGCATTCCGCAGATGATCCAGAGCCGCGCGCAGTTCGGCTCGTGGGGCGCGCTGCTGGTCACGGTGATCGCGGCGGTGATGTACGTCGGCTTCTTCGCATCGAACATCGTGCTGGCCGGCAAGTCGGTGCACGGCATCGCGTCATCGGTGCCGGTGCCCGTCGGGATCGTGATCGGCGCGGTGGGCTCGGGGCTGATCGGGATCGTCGGCTACCGGTTCATTCACATCCTCAACCGGATCGGCACGTGGGTACTCGGCATCGGCATCCTGGTCGGCTTCTGGATGATCCTGTCGCACGTGAGCACCGCCGATTTCTTCACGCGCGGCGGCTTCGACTTCGCGGGCTGGCTCGCGACGGTCTCGCTGTCGGCGCTGTGGCAGATCGCGTTCGCGCCGTACGTGTCGGACTATTCGCGGTATCTGCCGGAAGACGTCGGCGTCGCGTCGACGTTCTGGGCCACCTATCTCGGCTGCACGATCGGCTCGACGCTCGCGTTCATCTTCGGCGCGGTCGCGGCGCTCGCGGTGCCGGCCGGCGTCGACACGATGGACGCCGTCAAGCAGGCGACCGGCCCGCTCGGCCCGCTGATGCTGGTGCTGTTCCTGTTGAGCGTGATCAGCCACAACGCGCTGAACCTGTACGGCGCGGTGCTCGCGGTCATCACGTCGGCGCAGACCTTCGCGTACCGCTGGATTCCGACCGCGAAGGCGCGCGCCGTGCTGTCGGTCGTGATCTTCGTCGGCTGCTGCTACGCGGCGATCGGCGCGTCGACGAACTTCGTCGGCAATCTCGTCGATCTGGTGCTCGCGCTGCTCGTGGTGCTGGTGCCGTGGACGGCGATCAACCTGATCGACTTCTACGTGATCCACAAGGGCAAGTACGACATCGACGCGATCTTCACCGCCGATGGCGGCGTGTACGGCCGCTTCAATCCGCAGGCGCTGCTCGCGTATGCGATCGGGATCGTCGTGCAGATTCCGTTCATGAACACGCCGATGTACGCGGGCCCGATTCCGGCGCATCTGGGCGGCGCGGATCTGTCGTGGCTGGTCGGCCTCTTGCTGACCTCGCCGCTGTACTACTGGCTTGCGACGCGCGACAGCGCGTACCGGCGCCGGCAGACGGGCGCGCAGTTGCCGTCGTCGGCGGCGCGGTAACGCGGTGAGTGTCGAGAGGGTCGGGCGAAGCGGCGGTCGCCGTGGTGGCAGGCGGTGAGGCATGGCCGGTGCGAACCGGCCGTGCCGTGCGCTTCGCCGCGGGTGGTTGCCGTGCGATCGGATCGCATGGCTGCCCGCCGTCGCCGCCGGGCCACCCCGGCGACGCGGCCGATGCGTGCGCCGCCGAGTAAGGCCGTCGCGCGCGGAGCCGGCGTCAGACGCCTGCGCTGCCCTGCGGCGTGACGGCCACCGACGCCTCGCTCGTCAGCATCAGGAACGTGAGCGTCTCGCGCAGATACAGGCGCACGACCTTGTCGGTGTGGCTCGTATAGCCGATCGATACGTCTTCGCCGAGATGCAGTTCATAGTCGCCGCCGCGCGTGGAGAGCACGCAGCCGCCGCTGATCGCCGGCGCCCAGATGATCTCGCCGCTGACGATGCGCTTGATGTGGCCGAGCACCGGATAGCCCTGGTCGCGCGCTTCGCTCAGCGCCGTGTAGGCATCGGAGCCGAGCACGACCGAGTACGGGCCGTCGACGCCGGCGAGCCGCAGCGCCTCGAGCGCGTCGCTGATTGCGTCCGGATATGCGCTGACGTCGGCCGGCAGCGCGAGCTTGCGGTTCGACGTGCCTTCGCGGATGCCGACGATGCCGGCCGCGGCATAGCCGTCGAAGATCGCGCCGTCTTCCGCGAAGGCGAGCCGTTGCGCGGCATCCTTGGCCGGCTGCCAGTCGGCGTCGCGCGCGCCGCGCTCGACGCTGTCGATCGCATCGCGGCTCAGCTCGAACGGCACCGTCAGTTCGACGATCGTGCGGACTTCGCGCAGCCGTGCGCTCACCAGCTCGCGCGGGGCGGCGACGTCGCACAGGTGCCCGGTGCCGACGGCCGACAGCGCGGGGCCGGCCGGCCCCTCGACGTCGACCACGCGGCGCCCGGCCACCGAGCGCTTGAACGTGCGTGCGACTTCTTCCTCGATCTGCTGCCATGCGGATGCCGAGACCGGCGCGAGTTCGCGGTGCAGGTTATTCATGGATAGGGGCTCCTTTCAGCGATCCGATGTTCAGCGAGCCGTCACGACGCGGCTCGGGCGATGAGGGGACGGGCGGCGCGACGGCGCCGGCATCGGCCGGCGCGGCGCGGTCGGCCAGCGCTTCCAGCAGGTCGGCCGACGGCACGAAGAACAGCGAGCCGGTGACCGCGCGGCTGTAGTCGAGCAGCCGGTCGTAGTTACCGGGCGGGCGGCCGACGAACATGTTTTCCAGCATCTGCTCGATCGGCGCCGGCGAGCGCGCGTAGCCGATGAAATAGGTGCCGAATTCGCCGTAACCGGGCCGCCCGAACGGCATGTTGTCGCGCAGGATCTTCACTTCCTGGCCGTTGTCGTCGAGCGTGGTCAGCGAGCTGTGCGAGCACGACGGCTTCACGTTCTCCGGCAACTCGATGTCGGACAGCTTGGTACGGCCGATGATGCGCTCCTGCGTCTCGACCGGCAGCGCGTTCCAGCCGGCCATGTCGTGCAGGTATTTCTGCACGATCACGTAGCTGCCGCCGGCGAAGTCGGCGTCTTCGTCGCCGATCACCGTGAAGTCGACCGCTTCGCGGCCTTCCGGGTTCTCGGTGCCGTCGACGAAGCCGATCATCGCGCGCTGGTCGAAGTTCCGAAAGCCGTGCACCTCGTCGACGACGGTGACGGCGTCGCCCAGCGCGCCGAGCAATTGCGTCGCGAGTTCGAAGCACAGGTCCATCGTGTCGGCGCGGATGTGCAGCAGGATGTCGCCCGGCGTTGCGATCGCGACGCGCTGGCCGCTGCCGAATTCGCGGAACGGATGCAGCGACGCGGGCCGCGGCTCGCCGAACAGCGTGTCCCACGCGGCGGCGCCGAAGCCGCACACGCACGACAGCTTGCCCTCCGGCACGCGCTTGCCGACCGAGCGCACGAGCGCGGCGACGTCGCCGCACCACGCGCGGACGGTGTCGGCATGGCCGGCGCCGGGGTTCAAGGTTGCCACGATGAAGATGGCGCTGCGCGTGATCGGTCTGTGGACGGCCTGCGGGAGCGGGGAGCGGGTCTGCATCGCGGGCTGGCGGTCAATCATGTCGGGACGCGCGGGCCGCGCAGATCGCGGCACACGCAGACGAACGGTTGGACTGAGTCATGCGACGGTTCTCTTTGGGCTGTGTGACATGCGAATGAAGGACGTTGTGCGCGCATGGGCGGCGCGCGCTGCGTACCAGCGTCGAGCCTGCAATCTAGCAGTTTCGACTGATCTTTGGAACATGAGCAGGAAATGCGGAAGCCGCCGGGAGCCGTTGCCGCGATCGGCGGCGTGCTTCGGGCCGGGCGGCTTCGGCAGGCGGGGCGCCCGACGGCTTAAATACCTTGCTCGCACACTGGCCGACCCAATACGGCGGAAAGCACGCCAGTCGGTGGCCTTGCACACTAGCCGAGCCGTGAGCCGCGCGTCGTTGCGATCGCATGGCGGATGACGCGGGTGATGTTGTTTACGGCGGCAATCGCGCAGCCGCATGCAGAAGCGGTGTAGCGGTCGACTTTGCCGAGGTGCATCGATGAACTGACGAGTCGAACGCCGGACGAGCCGGCGAGCGCGCTTCTTATGACGACCCATGGCGTCTTCCGGCGCTGCGTTCGTGCAGCAACGACTTCCTTCAGCAATCCAATAATCTGCACCTTGCCGAACTTCGACCAGTTCACCAGAGTTTTTAGGAAGGCTACTCGCAAACGTCAAAGTGGTTAGCCCGGCGATGAAAAAGATCATAAAAAACAAAGTAGGCGGTCAACTCCCATCGGTTCTCGATCTCATTTGTTCATACCTATATACGTTTGAAACTACGGCTCACCGAGCTGCTGAACGAATTCGTCTGACGTAAATGACATGAAGCGCTATCTGGGGCGCTGCAGTGGTGGATTGCTTCCTAATGGTTGGGGAATTGGGCCGGGCAAGTCGATGGCTCGGCATTGGTAGATAAAGAAGCTTAGTCTGCCATCAATATGCTCATACGAATGACGGCGTTTTGCGTCGCTGCTTTGGGCTAAATAGTTAATCAGTGTCAAATCTTATGGATCCCTGACATAACGCGATGGACATGGCCGACCTATTGTTGCAATGTTACAAAAAATAATTGTCAGAGAGTGAAGAGCCTGTAGGGCGATGGTGGGGCTGGATGGGGTTCCTGAAAAGAAAGATCAACTTTTAGGTTTACTAACGGAAATTCGTCGTACGGATTGCGGATCAGTAGTCGTATCCACCGTGGATACCGGCGGCGGGGCTGTCGTGGTCACCGCCCGCTCCACTGTTGTCTCGTGGCGTGAAGGCGTCAAAGAAGGTCGATGACGGAGAGCGATTTATATGCCGAGGAACGGGTGAAATGGATCAGGAATCGATTCGATTGGGCTTTGGTGAAATTCCGCAGATAGGCGATATGAACATTGTCAGATTTATTTAAATAGCGGAATTTGAGATTGATTTATTTGGAATGGCGTCGGCAATTGCCGATGGGTATGAAGGGGCGACTTCAACTAGAAGCGCGGGGGCGTTGAGGGATTGAGAGCGATCGGCTGGTTCGGTCTATCCGCGCGGCGCGGAGATGGCGGGCGGCTGTCCGACTCAAGCGTGACGCGGGATTGGGTACTTACGAGTAGGTGGGCGAGATGAATAAGATATTTAAAGTTATCTGGTGCAAAGCGAAGTCAATGTTCGTTGTCGCATCGGAGTTGGCCACCGCCCGAGGAGCGTCGGGTGGAACACGGGTTCGGTCGGGTGTGGGACGTGCAGACAACGAACCGGCCTTGTCGCGCGTTGCGCTCGCGGTCAGTTCCGCTTTGTCGGTTCTGTCGTTTGGGCTCGGGTTCGCGCCTGCGGCCCACGCTCAAACCGTGATGCCGGCGATCGATACCAGCAAGGCGCCGATTCAAACCACGTTTTGGAGCGGTGGGAGCAATCAGTCCTGGTTGTGGCTGGTGAACAGCGATGGCGTGCCGCTTTATCCGACGGGGTCGGGCGATAATGCCCAGCCGGACGCAGTGGTGTTCTCGAGCTACTACAACAACACCACTACTGCATACAACTTATTCACTGCTTACCTGAATCCGCAGTGGCCGTCCTCACCGACGCTCTGGGGCCTTTCCACGGTCATTCTCGGAGATCCGACGCTCGATACGGGTAACCACGCGAACACTTTTGTGTACGGCGGGGTCGTTTCGATCGGCAATAACAACACGTTCGGCGGCGTGACGGCGCGTATCGGCACGTTGACCAACGTCCTGGCCATGATGGGTGCGGCCGTCAACGCCAACAATGGCGTCGGCATCGGTGCCGGCTCGACGGTCGCGACGGGCGCGACCAACGGGCTGGCGATGATGGGCGCGACCGCCACGGGCGTCAATACGGTAGCGATCGGCAAGAACGCGAATACGGCCGTGGCGTCGGACGTAGCGATCGGCGCGGGCGCCAAGGCGGCAGGCGCGGCCGGTATCGGCTCGGCGGTGTCGATCGGCGCGGGGAATACGGCCTCGGGCGCTGGCGCCGTGGCGATCGGCGACCCGAGCATTGCCAATGGCACGGGCGCGATCGCGATGGGCTTCAACAGCATCGCGACTTTGGACGGGACTGCCACCGGCGGCACGGCAAACGGTGCGGTGGCGCTCGGCAACACGGCCGTGGCGGCGGGTCAGGGCTCCGTTTCGATCGGTAATACGACGACGGCCGGTAATGCCGGGTCGATCGCGATCGGCGACGGCGCACTGGTCGGCGCTGTGGCCACCAAGGGCATTGCGTTGGGTTCCGGGGCTAACGCGTCGGTGGCGAATTCGGTTGCGTTGGGCAACGGGTCGACGACAACCACCGGCGTCAATACCACGTCGTTCACCATTGGCAGCACCGTGTTCAGCGGCTTCGCCGGAACGACGCCTGCCACCGCGGGCGTCGTTTCCGTCGGTTCCGTGGGGGCCGAGCGACAAATTCAGAACGTCGCGGCTGGTCAAGTGAGCGCGACGTCGACGGATGCGGTGAACGGCAGCCAGCTCTTCAGCGTCGCGTCCGTCCTCAATGCGGGCGTGGTATCGCTGTCCACTAGCGTGGGTTCGATGTCTACGAGCGTGAGTTCGATGTCGACCAGCGTCAGCTCGATGTCGACCACTGTTGGGTCGATGTCGACCAGCGTGGGTTCGATGTCTACGGCCGTCAGTTCGATGTCGACCGGCGTGAGCTCGCTGTCGACGGGTCTGAGCTCGACCAATAGCTCGGTCGCATCACTGTCGACCTCGACGTC
>NZ_KN050728.1:60468-61585 GCF_000745665.1 Burkholderia sp. WP42
TGTCGTCGGCCACTAGCGCGATCACGTCGTTGTCCACTTCGACGTCGACGGGCATCGGCTCGTTGTCGACGGGCCTGAGTTCGGCCGACAGTTCGATGACCTCACTCTCGACGTCCACGTCGACCGGCTTGGCGTCGGCCACCAGCTCGATCACATCACTGTCGACCTCAACCTCCACAGCGATCCAGACCGCGAAGGGTCACTACAACAGCATCAACGACAACGGCACCCAGCAAGGTAATTACAACAACGACGGTGCAACGGGCATCAATGCACTTGCTGTCGGGACCAATGCAAGTGCTTCTGGGGCTAGCAGTGTTGCGGTTGGGGATGGATCGCATGCATCGTCGGGCGGTGCAGTTGCAATCGGACAGGGCGCATCGGCGACTGGCGGCAAGGCAGTATCGATCGGTGTCGGAAACACGGCGAGCGGTGATGGCGCGGTTGCACTCGGCGATCCGAACGTGGCAACCGGTACGGGCGCCGTGGCAATGGGTGCCAACAACACGGCGACCGGCAACGGCGCTGTCGCACTGGGCAATGCAAACATTGCGACGGGCGTGGGCTCGTTGGCCCTCGGCAATACGTCGACGGCAGCCGCCGACGGCGCGGTGGCATTCGGATCGGGTGCGGTCGCGACGAACACCAATGATGTTGCCCTGGGTTCAGGGTCCGTCACCGCGACAGCCAGTCCGACGAGTAGTGCCACGGTCGGGACCACGACATATGGCAACTTTGCCGGTACTTCTCCGACGAGCGTTGTGAGCGTCGGTTCGGCGGGGGCCGAGCGTCAGATTACCAACGTCGCAGCAGGTCAAGTCACATCATCGAGTACTGATGCCATCAACGGCAGCCAGCTCTATTCGGTTGCCAGCACGACTGTTTCAAGCATCACTTCGCTGTCGACGTCGACGTCGACGGGTCTGTCGTCGGCGACCAGCTCGATCAGCTCGCTGTCGACGGGCCTGAGCTCGACCGACAGCTCGGTGGCTTCGCTGTCGACGTCGACGTCAACGGGCCTCTCGTCGGCGACCAGCTCGATCACGTCGTTGTCCACCTCGACCTCGACGGGCATCAGCTCGCTGTCGACCGGCCTGAGCACGACCGATAGCACGGT
>NZ_JQJT01000039.1:0-59035 GCF_000745665.1 Burkholderia sp. WP42
CATCCGCTGGTGCGTCTGGCCGATCTGATCAACTGGGATGGATTGAATGCGTCGATGAGCGCGAGCTTCGTCTCACGCAAGGGTCGGCCGGCCACGTCACCGAGGCTGATTGCTGGCTTGCTGTATCTCCAGCATGCGTTCGATCTGTCGGATGAGGACGTGGTCTGGCAATGGGTGGAGAACCCGTATTGGCAGGGCTTCACCGGCGAAACATTTTTACAGACCGAGCCGCCGATCGATCCGTCGAGCCTGACGCGCTGGCGCAAGCGCCTGGGTGAGGCCGGAGTTGAGGAGTTGCTGGCCGAGACGATCGAAGCGGCAAAGCGCGCGGGCGTGATCAAGGCCTCAAGCGCGAAGCGTGTAATTGTCGACACG
This sequence comes from Burkholderia sp. WP42, assembly GCF_000745665.1. Lineage (NCBI taxonomy): Bacteria > Pseudomonadati > Pseudomonadota > Betaproteobacteria > Burkholderiales > Burkholderiaceae > Burkholderia > Burkholderia sp. WP42. Next base: position 376 of record NZ_JQJT01000039.1, read on the forward strand.
ACGGTCATGCAAAAGGCGATCGCCCATCCAACCGATTCTCGCCTGCTCGAGCGGTGTCGCGAACATCTGGTGAAGGCTGCGGCACGGCACGGACTGAAGCTGCGGCAGAACTACAATCGCGAGGCGCCGCACCTGGCGCGTCAGATTGGCCGCTACGCCCATGCGAAGCAGTACAAGCGCATGAAGAAGGCGCTGCGCACGTTGCGCTCGCGCGTTGGGCGGGTGATGCGTGATGTGGAGCGTCAACTCGATTCAGTTGGCCACGCCGCACGCGGCGCGCTAACAGAGTTGGTCAGTCGCACCAGGCGGATCCTGTCGCAAAAGCAGAAGGACAAGAACAAGCTGTACGCGTTGCATGCGCCGGAAGTCGAGTGCCTGGCCAAGGGCAAAGCGCGCACGCCGTACGAATTCGGCGTCAAGGTGTCGATCACGACGACCCACAAGGAAGGGCTCGTAATCGGAGCGCGCTCGATGCCGGGCAATCCGTATGACGGCCATACGCTGGCCGAGGCACTGGAGCAGGCGGCAATCCTGAGCGACGTGAAGGCGGAAGTGGCCGTTGTTGATCGAGGCTACAAGGGTGTCGCCATCGATGGCGTGAAGATCTATCACCCAGGATTGCGACGCGGAATCACGCGGAGCCTGCGCGCGATGATTCGACGGCGCAGCGCGATCGAGCCGGCCATCGGTCACATGAAGGCCGACGGCAAACTCGACCGGAACTGGCTTAAAGGCGCACTCGGCGATGCGATGCACGCGGTGCTGTGCGGCGCGGGCCACAACCTGCGCATGATCCTCAGAAAACTGCGGCTTTTTTACGCCCTTGTTCTGATTGCTTTGCGTAATCGCTCGCTCACTGTCGTCATCACGGCATGATGGCAGCGCCGCGCAAGACGAATTGTTCAGGTGCGACTAAAGAGCAAGACCGGCCAGGGTGGCGATACATGTGACCCAGGCTGCGGATCGGCGAGGCGGTATGGAGGCGGTACACAGTGCTGCGAGCCCAAGACCCATGCCAGTGACTCGCCAGCCAGGATACAGCGTGCCTGCCACGTGAATCGGCGACAGCCATCCAATGATGCCGAGCGGCGGAGCCGTCACGATCAGCGTAGCCAGCGACGCCCGACATGCGTAGCTGAAGCCGGATGCCGTCCGCTCCGCCTTGAGCACGGTCCAGGGAAGCGCGAGGACCGCGGCCTGCAGTGACCAGAAAGCGGTACCCACGGCCACAGCCGTGCCAGGGTTGAGTTCCTGATAGCCGACGAAGAACCGCTCACAGACCGCTGGTATGTCGCGGGCTCCTACAAGATAGTAGGTTGTCCAGAGCGTGAATGCGGCGACCCTGTTGGGCAGCCTGGACCATAGGGCGGGAAGGGCGAGAAGAGTGATGGGAAAGTGTCCTGGGTACCAGGCCAGGAGCGCGATGATGATGCCCGCACTGAACGCCAGCAGGTGGTGTGAGCCGTTGCGAATCGCTCCAATGGTTTGGAACAACAGTCGGGACCGAGATTTATGCATGATGGTCAGCAACGCAATAGTGGGCGGCTGTCGGTTACACGACGGACACCCCTGTACGTGACGCGCGCTGCTGATCGCCCGATGGGACTTGATCAAGTTGAGGCAGGGGCTGAAGTAAGTTGACCTGCCGCTTGATATGTTAGTCGTTCCCGGTCGGTGGTGGAACATGCCTGATGCCCGATCTGCAAATGAAAAGCCCCTGCTCTTGCGAGACAGGGGCTGTGCGGATGGTGGATGAGGCAACGGCTCGGGTGGCAGGATTACGTTACGCGTCGGGCTTGACTGCATCGACGTACAGATGACTGGCGTCTGCCGTGATCTCCAGATTGCAGCCGTCGGCTACGACGCGATCGAATATGGCGTCGTCGTGCCCGAAATACTCGGCAAAGTCGTCGCCGCCGAATTCGTCGCGTGCTCGGTCCCACCATTCGTCGAAAGGTGTCGTCTCGGGATTGCATCCGACGGCGTACGCGATGGTTCGCGGGCGGCCGTTTCCCGGGGCGTCACTTTTCTCCGACATCATGTAGACACCCTGGTCCTTGACGAGAATGATGCGGCAGGCGTGCGCGCGGGCTTCGATGATGACCGGGCGTAAATCTGAGGCGAGAAACTGAATCATGATTGATACCTCCAAAAGTTTACGGAAGGTGCGAAGCGGCAGTGCCGACAATGGGGCAGGGCGTCAGCTTCGCTGTCTATGGCGGCGAATACGACGTGGATAAGCAGTGAGCAGAAATAGCAATGCCAGCGTCAGGATCACTCAGGATGGCTTGTCCTGGTGCGTGCTGACGTATTGTTGTTGGGGCTGCTCCCACTGAGCGAGAGATTCGACGACGGCGAGTGCATCCTCAAGGTCTCGGATGGAGGTCCTGATCCGCCGGACGGCCTCATTACCTGAATCACAATCTTCCCGTCCGGAAAGTTCTACGAGCAGGAAGTGGAGTAGTCCGTCGCCGCAGAGATCAAGTTCCTTGCGCCACGCTTCCTCGCTCTGGCATTCGGAGAGATAGGCAAAGTCGCCATTGGCGAACTGCTTGATGATGGCGTATTGCGCCGGGTTGAGCCATACAGGGGTAGAAGGGCTATTCATGATGAATTCTCCTTGAGGAGCAGCCCAACGCAGTCGGACTGCCCCGGACAGGGTGAACAGACATGCCATGTGCCAGTTATTCCTGGCTGATGAGTTGTCGCGCGAGTGCGACTTCGATGCTTTCTCCACCCTGATTCAGGATGTCGAGGCCGGATTCGGGCATATCGCCTGAGGTCGATTGCGAAACGGCGATCTTCTGGCCCATCAGCTTCAGGCACCGCATCTGCGCCGAGGCCTCATAGGCGAGAAACCGCACAGTGACGTCGAGCGTCTGACCGATGCGCCAGCTTCGGCGTGCGGCCTGCTGGAGCGTGTAGGTGTTGTAACCGGACTGGAGGAAGGTAATCGTTGGGAACTCAAGCAGATCGAGTCCGGTCTTGACCAGTTCCGGGTTCGTGATGATGACCTCCGCACCGCGCTCGAGCTGGTCGGCAACCCAGTCTTCACGCTTCTCGGCTGCGACACTGGCGCGCAGGACTGAAGCCTTCACGCCGGCGGCGTCGAAGAGATTACGCAGGCGCACGGACGTATCGCGCGTGCCGGTGTACGTCGTGTAGACGAGTGTGCGGCGGCGATTGAGCAGTTCTCCGCGGACCAGCGCCAGCAGAGCCGCTTCCTTCGGACCGGGTTCATCTTCGCGGAGCAATGCCGGTACCGATGCGAGGATATGCTTCGTGCGAGGATGCCGCACGATCTCCGGACGAAAACAGCATTCGGGCCACGCCAGCAGCACGTTGAGCACAACGCCGAGGAGACTTTTGTCACCGCGCCGGAGTGCGGCACGCAGTTCCGACATCAGGCTGGATTCGAGCGCCCGGTACGCCGCAGCCATGTCTTCGCTCATCGCGATCGGCAACAGGGATTCGTCGTAGGGCGGCAGCACACTTTGCCCAATCTGCGAGAGCTTGAGGAACGCCGTGTAGGGCACGACATAGCGCATGATGCCCTTCGGACCGAACCCTGGACCCTTCACGGTCGAGACCGTTCGCTTTTCACCTTTGGCTGTACGATGCGAGCCTTCGTCCGTCTGCTTGTGAATGTCGATGAGCACACCATGCTCGCGCATGAAGGCCATCGTCGCCCCGCTCATCGAGCCATTCGCGGTGTAGTTGAAGCCGTCTTCGATCAGCATGGACGGGTTCAGGCGGTACAGAAGATGAAACAGGTCATCGGCGTATCCGCCCATCAAGGTGCCGGTGAGCAGCAGCGTGCGCGAAGCCTTGCGGGCCAGCACACCCATCGCCTGTCCCTGGGCGGAGTTCTCGTTCTTGTATTCGTGGCCTTCGTCTGCGATGAGCAGGCCGAAGTAGCCTTGGGGAAGATATCTTTTGACGAACTCGGAGGCTTGATAGCCGCCTTGTCCAAAAGAGATTTCGGTATGAGCGAGGGCACGTTCCATCCGTGTGGCTTGCCGGTCCGAGAACACGAGTTCACCCTTGTCGTCCATCAGGTTGATGAACTCGTACAGGTTGTCCTGGAGCATGTCGGCGAGCATCGATTCGCCGAAGCGGGAGAGCAGACGCTCCGCAGTTCGTTCCCCGACAGTCGGCATCTGCAGCAGTGCGGATTTCACGAGCTCGCGCATGGAGCGCGTGCCCTGACCTTTAGGGGCAAGGGTCCACAGCCGCTCACCGCAATTGCACGCCCGGCGTTTTTCGTTCAGGACCGGGCGGGCCTGGGTGGGTGTGAGCGGATTGGCGTCTTCGTCACAGACGAATTCGCCGCAGGAAGGACAGCAGGCGAAGACGCGCGTGACCGCATCGGTTTCCATGTCGAGGGTGGCGACGCGCCGGGCAAAGGCAGGTTTCCAGTCGAAGCCCATGCGCATGCGTACGCGCCCGAGGATAAAAAACTCAGGTACGGCTGGCCGTTCGCGCATCGAGCGTAACTGCAGCAGTTTGCGCAGCGTGTCGGGACCGTTGAGAATCCACACGCGTGCACCCGGCACGGCGGTCTTTATCTCCCGTCGCCACTTGTAGACGAGATGTGGTGGTGCGATGACGAGCGTGCGCGGGAATCCGCAATGATGGAGCAGGACGGCCACGCCGATGCCCATCAGCGTTTTTCCCGTCCCCATTTCTGCGTTGATGATGCCACCTGGCGCGTGCCGGGTAAGCAGCGTGGTGATCGCGTGAATGACCTCGCGTTGTGCAGGGAAAGGGCGGCGCGAGAGAGTATCGAGCAGGGCGTCCCAGCGCGGATCAGGCTGGCCGTCATAGACAGAGGGATTCTGTTCTCGAACGGCCTCAAGCAGACCGGCACCAAAATTTGCGATGAAATCCGGCAGTGCGATCACGGACGCATCGTCGACTGTTACGGTGTCGGTCTGGACGTCGGCGAGGGGTTCCAGAGTTGAGTCAAGCATATCCATTGTGTACTCCTTATCTGAAGGACAGACGCGGAAACACACCTGGGCCCCGAGCAGGGATGGTGTATCCCCGCGTGGGTTGAGAAAGCAGGAAAGGCCCTAACCTCGTACCGTGGGAGGCGAGTCAGGCTTTGCCACGGGTTTCGTGCAACAACGTTGCAAGCCGGACGGCAAGCGCGTCGCGAGCGCCCTTGTCGGTGATCCCGGAGAGCGTTTGTCTGACCATTGTGGCAAACATGGCGCTCGCGCTGTCGAGGTCGTCGGCAATGAGTGTCTCGCGCAGGCGGGTCCCGAATTCGATTGGCTGGCGACTGTTGCCGTAGTGGATGACCTCGCGGCTGATGAAGGTGCCGTCGCCGCCGAATTCGAACAGGCGTGGCTTGCTGCAGTGCCAGCAGCCTTCGAACTGGATAGCACGCAGGCCGTGACCGTCGTCGAGGTAGATCGCGATCACGAATAACGTTTCGAGATCGGCAGCAGCTTCGAATGAATGGGCGTCGATCAGCGCGTTGAGCCCATCATCATCGGCAACATGAAAGTAGCCGGCAAGCAGCCGAAGGATAGTATTGATCGTGACGTCTTCCGCTTCCGGGCAGGGCAGGTCGAGCTGTGCCGCGAGACTCATCAGCCCGTCGCGTATGTCATGCCATTGCGGGTCATTTTCATCGGATATCCGCGCGATAAACGCTTGACCGTTGCCCGGCCAGGTCGCGTCGAGGAGGAAGCCATCGAACAGTGCGGAGATGACCGGGGTGACCCGGTCCAGAACGAGGACGCCGGTGGCGTCGTAATAGCTATTGGCCATGACAGGCTCCTAGGTGAGCGGGCTGCCATCCCCGCAGGACAGGCAGATCCCGCAGGGTGAAAAAGGGAGTGAAAAGTCAGTTCGTGCTGCCGCCCGGTCCAAGGGTGAGATCGCCGCTGCGTACCAGCGTGGAAAGCGTTTGCTGGAAAGCTTCAGGCAGCGAAGTCACCAATGCGAGGAGCCGCCCGACGGGAGCGCTGGTAGTCTGGGAAAGGTCAGTCACCAGTTCGTCGCCGAGCGCGCTGAGCACGCGGTCGCGCCAGTGCGGCAGCAAGGGCACGGGACTCAGTTGTGTGACCAGCGACCACGTCAGTTCGGCGACCGATGCTGCCTCGCCGGACTGGCCGGACTGGCTATGGCGGTCCAGCAGCAACCAGGCTGTGCCCGTGGCGCGGGAGGGTTTGAGCAGGACTTCATCAAAAATCCAGGTGTGCACAAGCGCGCCGAACAGGTTGTCCTTCGGCAGGCGGCCGCTGAACTTGTCGAATCGCTTCGGGTCGCCGACGGGGACAGCGGCAAGCGTCTGGTGGGTCGCCGGATCGAGTAGCGTGATCTGGCGGACTCCACCTTCCTGAACGCCGAGATGGAGCGCGGCATAGAGCTGCTGCAGCGATCCATCGCGACCGTAGGCTGAGAGGAACGCAAGCTCGCCCGTGGGCGCACGCACGCAGGCATCGACGAAGATGTCCTGTAGTTCCAGGATGGGATAAAGCATGGCGGGCTCCTCGGTAAGAACCGGGGGCACCCGCCGGGTGTTGCCCCGGTCAGGGTGGACAGGATTCCGTGCGTCCGGGTGGACGGCAGCCGCGCAGACAAGGGCGCCGGAAAGGCTGCTTCAGGGTTCTCGCGTGACGTGCGAGGACGGGTTTGCGACCGGCAAACCGGCGGAAATTTCAGGGTCGACCATGTCAGGTGCTTTCCGGGGCCACCGCTGTGTGATTGGCGCGATGGCCCCGGAAAGCACCCCTTGCGCAATGCATGGGGTGAGGCGTTGGCCGGATGAGGTCAGTGGTCGGCGAGGGTGACGAGCAGCGCGCGCAATTCGCGCAGTTCGCCGGCCGTCAGGGAGAGTCCGACGAGGGTGTGCGGATGCCAGGAGCGGATCGTATCGGCAGACAGCGAACGCACGTCGACGAGTCGGGTGAAGGCAAGCAGCTGGTCAAACGCTCGCCGGCGTTTGACCGCGAGTACAGACGCATGGGGAGTGGGCCATGCGGCGACGGCCGTGGCATCAAACTGGGGTACCTGCCCGTCAAGCTCCTCGTGGTCGTAGTAGAGCAGCGGCATGTCGGGCGTGTCGTCCCACAGCGTGCCGGCATGGAAAGCAGCACGCGCGATTGCAGCGGCTGCGTCGGCACTCGATGCGCGGATGCCGACCACGACTCGATGGGCCTGGTCCAGCGTATAGCCGACCATGAATGTGACGGTGGGTGTCCCGGTGTCGTCAGGCAGGGTAATCATACGGTTCTCCTGTCGAAGGCGGAACTTGCCCCTGGCGGGGCGAAGCCCCGCGGGGTGAACACGGACGATGCGTTGCTAGCGGATCGTCACGATGCGGCCCAGGTTAGCCCCTGGGGTGAAGTCAATGGCGGCGATGGTGGGTACGAACCGGTCGCGCATCAGGATGGTTGTGCGGATGTCACCCTTGTCCGTTTCCTCGATCTGTACTTCCTGCTCCTTGCGCTTGATCGTGTCGCCGCGGACAAGCAGTCGGGTACCGTCCTGGCCCGTAACCACGCCGGTGATCTGGCCTGCCGCCAGGGCGAGTGCCAGATGCCAGTTCGAAAGATCGCGAAGGGGGCGCCTTGGCGTTACCGGCGCTGAACTAAACATCGACGCGAAGTGAGGCCAGAGCGTGGCGTGCTCCAGTCGCCCCAGTTCCTGCTCGAGTTGCAGCGCGTCGATGCGTGTGGCGACAAATGAGCAGTCGCCGGGGACCGCCGGGATGGCGTATGGTGCGGCGAGGCCCGATTCAGGCAGGACTGGTGGCAGTTCGCCGTCACTGATCCGGGCGAGTTGCGCAGCAACTTTGTTGTCGACGCCGTCCGCGCGACGCTTGATGCCGAACAACACGAGTTGTTTGAACGCCTGCTCGGGCGCGAGGAAGACCTGGACCTGCGAGAAGTTGCGGGCGATCATGGTCGCGAATTCCCGGTCGATCACGTAGTACGGCACGATCAGGACGAGCACGCCACCGAATGCAAGCCAGGGGACGGTCTCCTGATAGAAGACTTTCTCGAGACGGTTAAGTTGTCGATTGCCTGTCTGCGCTTTGTCGGAGACTACATCTCCGTAGGGCGGGTTCAGGAAGAGCAGGCCCATGCTGCGGGCGGTGATGAACATGTCGTGCACATCGGTGTGCGCCACGGTGTCGAGCAGCGATTTCGCATGCCATGCGCGTTCGTGGTCATACTCGACGCCGTACGCTCGCAGGGTATCTGGCGACGCACCTGCCTCATCCAGCTTCGCCTTGATGCCGTGAAGTGCGGCTCCTTCGCCGCAGCATGGATCAAGCAGGCGAGTGGATCGCTCGGGATCCGCGAGAGCGAGCGCGTGGGAAATCCGCCCGAGCGTTTCGTCGTCGGTCGGGAAATATCCGTTCTTTATGAAGTTCCGCGCGAGGCGGGGAAAGATCAGGGCCATGGAAATCTCCGCAGGGAAGAGCCGGACATGCGCGATTGAACGCGCGTGTCCGGCTTTGGCATGAATCAGGACTTGAACCAGGTCTGCGTGGAGGCCTGGAAGGTGTAGCCGAAGGCGTCGAGCTGGTCGCGCTGGCGGCGCAACGTGCCGCGGTCGACCGTGGAGTCGAGCTTGACGGGTTCGCCAGCGATGATGGCATCGGCCAGTTCGAAGCCGAAGAGGTCGGGCAGGTACAGCTCCTCGGAGGTTTCGGGCGGGGGCGTTTCGGGCACCTCGTCGGCACGCAATGCTGCTGCCGTCGCAGCGGCCCGGCGTTCCTCGTCGGCCGGATCAGGTTCGATTGAGGGCGGCGCGGCGTTCGCGTCGTCGAGCGGTTCGTCATTGTCGAGCTGCACGTCGGCGAGACGGGCACGGATTTCGACCGTGACCTTGCCGTACCAGACATAACTGTGCGGATAGATCTTGTCGATGAGGAAAGTGCCGGTGTACGCGCCTGGCTCGAACTGTTCGAGCAGCTTGTCCTTGACCTTGAATTCGCCAACAGATGTGGTTAACTCGCCCACCTGGAACGGGCCGTTGCTGCCCTTGATGGTGCGCACGTCGAGCGTGCCGGAAACGGAAATCATGATGCCTCCACGGAGAGAGGTGGAACGCTGCCCGGCGGGCATGGCGTCCCGCCGGGTAGATAAAGGTCTTGATACAGAGCGGTTCCGGATGTCCGGGTAGGACACGCAGTTGCGCAGACAAAGGCGCCGGAAAGAAACTGCGGGCGTCGCACTGCGTGGCGACGTACGGGGCTGCATCTGGCAGACCGGCAGTAATCCGCTATTCCCGGGCATCAAGGGCCGCGGTGGTGCCCGGGGATAACGCCTGGCTGGACAGCCAGGCGGACAGCGTGAGTCAGTTCGATGTAGCTGTGCCGGAAGTGCTCGCATGACGTTGTTCGACCACGTGGCGCAGGAGTCGGGGAGGCAGGGCGTAACGCATTCCGTTGCACTCGATGATCCAGGTGCGGCGATGCCGGCCTACTACGACCGCTTCCGTGATTGACAGCCCCCTGAACGTCAGGGTGTCGCCGAGGATCACGGTGCGAGAGCGTGCGGCGTGATATGCACGAACCTGTTCCCGCCATGCGGGCGCGGCCGGTGGCACCATGTCCAGGTAGGCGAGCGGACAGGAGTAGTAGAAAGGCTCCATGGACTCGCAGAGATCCTTGTAGCCCCATCCGCGACAAGCCTTGTAGTACGCCATCAGATCGCAGCCGATATAGCGGAACGGCGTGTCGTCTGATCGCTGGATTTCCCAGACGGTCCAGAGCACATTGCCGCTGGTGCAGTGGCGCAGGCAGCGGCGCATCACGCCGTTATGTTCTTCATCCCGTGTCAGGCGCTGGATCAGTTGTGAGCGTGACTGTTCGTGACCAAATAACCATCCCATGATGTACCTCGCTGATTGATCAAGGGCATCCTTCCCGTTTCGGGGCGAATGCCCCGTGGGGAAGCACCGTTGTCACGGTGCGGAATTGACATGAGAGCTGACAGTGATGCGTCGGTCCGTCGCTCAGACGCGCCTTTGTGAGGTCAGGTCGCGGCCAACGACCGGACGGGCCGAGCTGATGATGAAGGTGGTCCAGTCGGCGAAATAACGACTGTCGAAGACGATTGCACCGGAACTCAGCCCGAGCAGGATCGGCAGGCTCACCTTGCCGGTCGGGACGTGACCCGAAGCTCCTGCGGTAACCTCCATGTCGGGGAAGAATATGCGGCCTTCGAATGGGTCGACGAACTCCAGCCGGATCTCGCGGGCCTCGACGGTGTGGCTGTAGCGCAGGCGGCCGATCAGGGGGCCATCGAAGCCCGCGTCGGCGGCGGGGACGTACGGATCGTTGCGACCGTTGAACAGGCCCAGATAGAGTCCATCGGGAAGATGGGCTGCGAATTCCGTGTAGAGCGGTAACTGGCGTCCGTCGCTGCAGGTGAAGATCGGCCTGGCCGGCGTGTTGCCGGTCAGGGGATGCTCGACCGCATGAAGCATGGTGCCGGTGTCGAATGAAGCTTCCCGATCCGCGGGCTGGTTCACGAGCAGGGAGGGCAGCACATCCTCGGAAACGATTGCTGTACGAGGCGGGATGGCCGGGGAGGAGCAGGCTAACATTTACATCTCCAGGAAGAAGGGCGGAGACGTGCCCTGGCGGGCAACGTCCCGCGAGGGTGGTGAGAATGACGGACGTCAGTCGATCGCCGCGAAAATAGCCGCCGCTTCCGGGTGGCCGTCGGCGAAGTCCCGCAGTCCGTAGTAGAGCTGCCCGAACCGGGGATCTTCCGTCGTCCATGTCATCGCGTTCAGCGCGAACAGACTCGCGACGATACCGGCTGCGTCTGCGCTCATCTCGCCGGCGTAGCCGTTGCTCTCGCAGGCGATCTGCAGCGGACCTTCAAGACGTGGGGCCATGTAAAAGGCGCCGTTCGACAGTTCGAAATAGTCCCAGAAGCCGCCGTGGTAGGCCTCGCACAGCGCCTCCATTGCGGTGTAGACGGCGATTTCCGCGCGTATCATGTGATGTCCAAAGTAGCGTGGCAGGATTTCCATGCGTTCCTGGTCCGGTACCTTGGCCACGGTGATGCGGCGAGTTGCAGTAGGGTGGTTCATTGCATCCTCCAGAGAAAAAGTGCGCGGAGGACGGCTGACCCCGACGGGGAAGCGCATTCCCCGCGTGGGTTGAGTAACGTCGATGGGAGTCGCGCGGGTGTGTGCGCGATACCGATGGGCTCGATGGCGATTCGTCAGACCTGACCGATCAGATCAGGTGTCTTCTTCCTCGTCAGTCAGCCGGGACCATTCTTCGGCCAGGTGGGCGACGGTCTCGGGTGGGTCATCAGCGATTTCCCCGGTCTCGATGCTGACGAGGCAGTGTCCTTCGCCGGGGATCGAGCCCGGGTCGTATTCCATACGGAAGCCGTGTTCCGCGAGCTGACGCTGAATCTCGTCGCGGCGGTCCGGGCCGGTTGTGTTTTCCATGACATCCTCCAGGTGATGGCGCGGAGAATGCTGTTCCCAGATGGGGGGCATGCACTCCCGCTGGGGTGAAAAACCTGTTTTGCACCACATAGCCCGTACCCGGGGGCAGGACGCGTGGCGTGTGCGAACTCTTATGCGTCATCGGGCGGCGCCCGACGCTGATTGCTTTCGCTGAAAATTACAGCGTTGTCGTGCACGTGTTCCAGCAACGGCCACCACCACGGTTCCTGGTCGAGCACACGATGCTGATCGTGCAATCCGTCGTTGGCTGAGAGATGGACTTCGAGACAGCGCTCACACGCGAGCATCTCCTGGACCAGCGTGCGCTCACAGCGTCGGCTACGGAAAACGAGAATGTTCAGGTGCGACAGATCCAATGCATATGGCACACCGGATTCGAAGAGCGCCTGGTATTCGTCCCAGTCCGAAATGAGGAAGACGTTGTCGCGTGTTGGGTAGTGCCCCTCGATGCCGGCCGGACAGTCGAATACGTCAGAGGCCCGCCGGGCGTTGTCGAAGAGTGCCGCCAGTGAGCAGCGGTCACGCCGTCCCGCGTGAGCCGTATACCCAGGCGCACCGAGGGTGCGGCTTGTGGAGGCGAGTGCACGCCAGTAGCGATTAGCAGAATTCCAGTCACACCAGTCGTACAGATACCGCTCGGGGAGCACGCGGACGTTGGCGTGAAGCCGGAAGCGCGCGTGTGGCGTGCGGCGTCGCAGTTCCGATGCGATGTCCCGGGTAAGCACGCCCCGGTTTTGCGGGCAGAGCTGGATATGGTCGAGGCGCAGCGGACCCAACAGTGGTTCGCGTGGAAGGCTGTGTAAGGCTTCCTGCAGTGCTTCCTGAAACGTGAGGCCTGGCCACGCGGCGAGCGATACATTCACACGGCTTGCGGGTTGTGCGCTCATGAGTCTGACTCCGCGGAACGCCTGCTGCCGGCTTCGTCAAATTCGTGCGAATCCGTCACCTGCTCGATGAAGTGGTCCCGATGCAGGAGATGGGCAGTACCATCGGCGAAGAGGGTGAAGGTGCCGTTGCCGCCGTCGTTGTTTTCCCAGCCATCATGACCGGACAGTGTGATCGCACGGTCAAGCAGGTCCTCGACTGCCGAGTCGAAATCGCGATCGCTGTCTGGGTAGACGGTGTCGTATCTTTGGTGCTCTTCGTTCCAGACCGATAAAGCGGTCGGGTACTGAACGCTCCGGGGCGGGACACCGGGAGTATCGGGCCACTGGATCTCGACACTTTCGACGGAACCCGAGTCGCCGTAGCCTGCGTATTCGACGGTTGCGGACTGTGCACCGACTGATGCGAGTGCCTTGCACAGGATGGATAGTCGTGTCCCGAGTTCACCGTCGGTTGGAAATTCGTGCTCCGACGTTTCTGAATTCTCGACGTTGTCGTAATGTTCGAGCAGGGCGGTGCCATTGGCACTGAGCGTGAACGTTCCGCCGCCGCCTTCGTTGTTCTCCCAGCCATCATGACCGGTGAGCGACACGGCGTCCCAGACGAGGTTCTCGAAGGCCGAGTCGAAATCGGCCAGCTGCGACGCCAGCGTACCGATGGATGCGTCAGCCGGAGTGAGGTCGATCGCGGGTCCGGCCGAAGCGATACCCGTTTCCGGCGACAGGACGGGTTTGTCGGGCCACCGGATGTCGATGCTGAAATGATCACCTGAGTCACCGTACCCGGCGTATTCGGCCGTGGCGGAGACGGCGCCGGCGGTGCGCAGGGCAGCCGATATTGCCCTGATGTTTTCTGCGAAGTTCATGGAAAGCTCCATCGAAAAGCGGGAGCCTTCCACGGGAAGGATTCCCGCAGAGGTGAGAAGTCGATGCTGGCTGACAGGCCTGTGGCGCTAGCAGATCCGGAACCCGCCGCAGTCACGCAGGAAGGCTTCGAATTCACGTACGTTTTCGACACTGAACGAATAGTGGGTTTCGAAACTGGGCCGACTGCCTGTGCCGTTGCATCCGTTGCATGGCAGCGGGCCAGGGCCGGTCGACGGTGGTTCGGCGCGTTTTCCGGTTGCGCCGCAGATGTTGCAGGGCTCGAGCGGTAGCGCGGCCAGACGATCGCGATGGCGTTGTTCGAAGTCTGCGGTATGTCCAGATTCAAGTGCCAGGGCCAGGCGGCTAGCGAGTGCGATCGAGGCGCGGTGGCCGAGACCCCACCCGTCGTTGGAGTGGCCGAGGTTGCTGGCGGCAATGATGTCGGGGGCAATCTGCTCGCAGTAGTGCCAGAGTGGATGCCACCACCAGACGTTGTTGCGGAAGTATTTGCCCTGTTCCGAGATCGGGGATCTGCCGATGACGTCCATACCCATGCTCAATGCTCCTTGAGATGCGGAGCAGCCGCTGGGTGTGTCGCTGATGGCAGTGCCGGGCGCTGATTCAAAAAGGGACATCGGATGCTCCTGGAAAGAAAAAGGGGCATCCGGGCCGTGGGGCGTGCGAACGCCCCAACGGGGAAGGAAATATTCCGGGCCCGGCCGATGAGGGCTGAGCCGCAACCGCGCAGATGAAGCGCCGGAAAGCGGTTGCGAAAGGTGTCACCTGACGTGGCGACAGACGGGGCTGCTACTGGCAGACCGGCAGTAAGGCTGTTATCCGTGATGCGCCACGGCGGGCGAATCACGGATAGCGCCTGGCGGCCCGAGGGCGGCCAGGCTCATGTCTGGCAGCGAATGGCGACTGCGCAAACGGCACGACGTTGCTGGGTCGCCGTGGACCCTGAACGATGATGTGGCATGTGGCAGGGCTTTCCTGAGCGTGGCATCACGTGCTCAGGAAAGCCTGGCCAGGGCAGCCAGAGAGGTAGACCGTTCCCCCGCACGAGGCGGGGGACAGGAAAAACGCTGCCGGTGCTCAGCGTTGTGCGGAGTCGGGCCGACGGGCATTGCTGCCGCCGTTACGCCGCAATGCCGGATACCGGTTGGAGCGGTTCGAATCTTGACCGGCAACCGGAGAGCGATCCTCTACCTCGGCCGCGTCATTTCCCGCTCCCGAACGATCGGCATGTTGATCGCCAGTTTCGTCGGGCGAGTCGTGACGATCCACCGGGGCATCGCCGTGTTCGTCTGACCCGGTGCCATGGGTCGTCGCTTCACGGTCGGAGGCGGCGTCGTCAGTTTCGTCGCGGTAGACGAATTCGCCGTCGACCTTGATCCAGAAGACCTTCAGCAGGCGGCCCTTGAGGACAGCCCCCGTTTCGCCCGCGCGGTTGCCGGTGCGCTCGAACGTGCGGATGTAGTGGTCTCCCGAGCGGAATCCCACGAGCACTTTCGCGTTGGGATCGTTCGCGTCGTTCATGACGGCGCGCACGGCTTCCTTCGCCTTGTCGCCGGAGACGATCAGGTCGAGAGGCAGATAGACGATGCCGTTTTCGACATCGGGATCGCCATGAAATGCCGAGATGGAGCAGGCGAGAAACGGCTTGGCCTTGCTGCGACCATTGCCTTTGGTGGTGACGTCGCGTACCCGGGACAGATACCCGAGGCCACGCAGATGAAGATCGAAATATTTGCGGGATTCGACAGCCTGATTCATGGCGATTCTCCAGAACGAAAAAGGGGGAGTCGCCATGACCCGTGTCGGGGAATGGTGATTCCCCAGACGGGCAAGAAAGGAAGCTTCCGGTCCAACGGACCTGCGGTGTCCAGACAACGGGACGAAGCGTGACCGCAAAGGTGTCGCAAGGGCGACCGTACGTCAAAGGATGCTGGATCAGTTCCAGCGGACAACTTCAATTCGGGATCATAGTCGGCAACGCCAGAAAATCAAGAGAATCCGTTGGCAATTTGATCAGTAGAGCAGATGGATATCACGTTGATGCCGGTTGTTCGCATGTTGCATCACGTTGCGATGGGTCCTGTTGTCAGCGTGGTGACGCGACCGGAGGTCAGACCGGCCGGAAAGCAGGCGGGTAATGTAGGCTGGGAGGCAGGTGGTGGTGCAGGTGGTGGTGCAGGGCGGGCAGGTGGTCGGACGGTCATCGAAGGCGCGATGAACTCCGCCCGGTTGTGAACAGGCGACGGAAACGTCACGCAGGTTCATCAAAATCCAGCATGGAAGCCGGTGAAACCCCGAGTGTGGCGGCCAGTACGCAGATGTTATAGAGGGCGATATTGCGCTGGCCGCGCTCGATGCCGCCAACGTACGACCGCGCAAGGCCACTTTCGAGCGCAAGCCGCTCCTGTGACCAGCCACGCGCCTTGCGAAGCTTGATAAGACGCTTTCCAAACAGGACAAGGGGGTCGTACTGCATTGATATCTCGATCGGGAAGATATCGCAGCGTACGGATTTGACCTGTTTAAGGCCACGTCCTATGATGTCACGTACTATAAGTAACAATTTCCCTAGCAAATGTTGCCACGCCCGTTGGGCGTGTGCGTCCGATGTCACCTTTTCGCCAGACGGGGGAGCCGAGTGAGCCAGCCGGTTTCGAACCTTGAGCAGTTGCTTGCGTCCATGCAGCCCGAGCTGAACGACGGGACCTGGGTCTTCTCTACCATCCAGCCAGAAATCGGGATTGCACATCTGGATCCCGTGGCCACGTTCCGGGAGCGCGAGGGCCTGACCGTCATCATTGATGAACCGACGGCGTTGCGCGAAGGACTGCCCGTGTTCTTCCGGGCAGCCTGGATCACGCTGACCGTGCATTCGGATCTGCAGGCGGTCGGATTGACCGCTGCGGTGGCCGAAGCGTTGACGAAAGCCAGCATCAGCTGCAATGTCGTTGCCGCAGTATTCCATGATCACATTTTTGTGCCCGTTGAGCGTGCGGCCGAGGCGCTTGCACAGCTTACCGGGCTCCAGGCGCGGGCTGGGCAGGGCGCTGCGGGTTGATCGCTGCGCGCCCGGATCGGGACAGCCAGACGGGCACTGTCAGGTATTCGGATTCAGCGGTTGACGACCGCAATGCATGTTGTGTTGCGAGAACCTGGCATCGTGGGCATGTGCGGGACATCAGGTGCATGTCGACCCATCTCAGTCGCTCGATCCACAGAGGGCGTAATGTCTCTTGATGAAACGCGGCGGTCAATCGCGTATGCCTTCGCGGGCCAGTTATCGGTCGATGCGCCTCGGGCTCGGCGACCGTATGCGGTGCGGGCAGCTACTCAGTCGTCGGGGTAACTTCAATGACAGGCAGGTAGCGCGGCTAATGTGGTCAAGAGGTCTTGGTTAGAACTCGACCCTCTCAATGAAAGTTTTAACATGATAGACCTTAGTCGGTGATTTGAAGGCTCTATATAAAAATTTCGCTTTATCTACTAGACAATCGTCGCCGCAGACCAGTATGGAGCACTTCGATGCAATAAATACATGCAAAGCGTCCGTTAGCATGTTATTCATGTTGTTTCGTTTATCAATTTTCTCCTTAAATACTGGGAAGAAGTCAAGAATCCCATAGCTGGTAGTAAATTTTTCCCGCTCGTCGATTGTGTCTATCGATTTTTTTGTGATGCCCAGGAAGTAATCAAGGATTTCAATGAAATTTTCCTCAATTTCCGCTTTGCTTGCTAGCAGATATTTGAAGATTGGCGTGTCCAATAACCCGGCTGAGGCTGGATTGCCTATCTTAATGATTTCTATAAACGCACTTCTGAAATCGCGTTGAAATTTATAATCATCAAGCCCCTTTTCTTTTAAATCGCTTATGAGGCTGTCCACTAGCTCTTGGCATATGTAGCCGTTGAACCGATTTAGATAGGGGAGTATAAGATTGCCTTCAGGTATCTGTTCTATGGCAACTTTGTATCTGGGGAGGGTCTTAGGTGTGTCTGGTAGATTGGGGCTGCTGCCATTATGCAACCTGACTTCATCAAGTATGATTCGGGGTGGCATTTTTTCCACGCGAACGTTCGAGCAATCGATCGCCATGTCTATATATTTACTGTCGGCAATTCTTTCCACGTGCCGCAAGTCACTCTGGACATAATCTGGATTTCCGCATCTAGCTAAGTCGCTCATGTGGGCGTACGAGTAGGGCGTAATAAACCCCTTATTTTTTGCCGCATCGAGGTTTTCCATTAAACGGACACTCTTCCGCTCCTGGATTAAATCCTGAAATATGTTCCAGTCTAAGTAAATCGATTTTTGGATACGCTTTCTGTTTTCCATAAAAATTCACGCTCGTTTAGATTGTGATCAATTTATCCTGACAAAATCTTGTTAACCGCCTGAAAGTAAGGTGCCATTGGCACATTATCGTAATTTTACCTCGACGCGTAAGATCGTGAAGAGAATGTTGTGGACGGCTGCGCCGATCGGAAATCACTACACGAGCCAATCGAGATTTAAGTTCATTTCGCGATAACCTGATGGCAAGGTCGGACGAACGTAGCTATTGCTTGGCATTTTTCGTACGGACGCCTTATGCAAAATATTATGGTTCAATCATCAATGGCTGAGGTGTTTTATACAAAACCGATTTTCGGCATTTCTTTTTGAAACCAACCTTTTCCTTGAAATAGTAAATTAATGCGTTAGCCAGCTCATCCGGCGCCCGTGGATCTATCAAGATGCTATCGATGAATGATTTTGGTGAAACTTTTATTCTTAGTCCTTGTTCGGCTAGGCTTAGTTCTTGATCTTTGGCTATCGCCACAACACGAAACTCAGCCTCATGCTCATAAGCCTCTCGCTTCATGAAAAGAAAATCGGTTGCCTTCGCCGTGTCGAAATGTTTCGCTAGCGCATCCTTAATTTTTCGACTTTTCAGATTGAGGTCGCGTTGCGAGTGATAGGTTACATCCTCCATGCGCAATTCAATGCCTCTACTATGTGCATCTGCCTTTAGTGCCGCTGCAAGCTTCTTTGTACTTGTTCCGATTCTCACGCCGAGATGATTTGGTGAGTATATTCTCCACATCGCATCAGAAATGCCGTTGCTGCACCAACACTGTGCAAATATTCGATGCATACCTCTATACACCAAGCGGGTTTCATAAGGATCCTCCCAGCTTGATGGGCTACTGAAGAATATTTCGTTTTTTTCGAATATTTGAACCGCATGATGGAAATTGATGATGCGGTATAAACGGCCCGAAAAATTTTTCATGGTATATATCGAAATGCAATCGAAAAATGTAATCAACAATTGAATTGCATCGGTTTGACAACTATTTAACATTAAAGAATGTCATCAATGCGGCGGACTGAAATAGCTTCCAACGACCCTGTGAGGTCCCACCACCAACTTCGCACGGTCACGATCAAGGGCCGTTCCACGCGCATACATGGTAACAATCCAAGTCCGCTCTATGCGGAGTAACAGACGTTGGTCTTGCGTAGTCTAGCGTCTCGAATTTGCCGTTCTGAGCAGTCGGATCAATGAGCGCTCCGCGCGGCAAACGCCGCGTCGCACTGATAGAAACCAGGCACAGAATCGGACGGACACCCGCGCTGTCACGTCCCGGTGCCGCGTTGAACGGCGGCAAGAAATTCATGGCGGAACGCGTCAAGGAGTTCGCTGACCCGCTCGGCCGTGTCGCCCCCGGGAATCCGCGTGCGGCTTGCCATCATGTGCGTCAGGATCAGCGGTGAGGGATCGTCCGGGACGAGAACCGCGAGAATCTGGTCACGGACTTCCGGCGTGACTATAGCGGCCATATCCCGGCCAAGGAGGGCCGCACCAGCTACATCGGGATCGTGATTGTGCCGCTCGATTAGGTCGAGGTCATCGTCGGCATACAACCTCTCGAGGTTTCCCGCCTCCCCATACCATGCCAGCAGGAAAAGCAGATCGGTTGCGTCCTTGCGATCGATCGCGCGCCGGTCCTGCCAGGCAATGATCTTGAGCATGGCCTGGGACGGAAGTGAGGCGACGGGCACGACGAGGTCCGCATCCATGCGTACCGGCACCGCCGCACGCAACGCTTCTTCGAAGCCCGCGACGTTCATGCGGATCACCTGATCGGGTGGCCACGCGATCTCACCGCCGTCGTCGGCGATGCGCCCGAACGGCACGACGTCGAGCCATGTTCTCATGCCGGTGGCCGGCACCCGGTAATGCAGGCGGTGAATTGCGCTGCCCCTCTGCTCGAAGTGGCCGGACGCAAGCAGTTCCGCTCTTAGCGCTTCATGCCCGTCCCAGCTTTCGATGGAAATGCCAATGTCGATGTCTGCCGTGGCCCGTGTCGGTTCAATATCGTGACCGTGCGTGAGCAAGATGTCGCGCGCGCTCGCGCCACCGACAAACCACGGAATGCCCCTGGCAGCGGCCGCCGTTGTCACCTCACGCAGGAGGGCAACCATTTCCGGTGGAAAGGGGCGATGGGGACGCGGATCAAGCGGGGAGATAGTGTTCACGCAGTAGCCGGGCCGTTTCGAGGTTGCGCGAGTCGCCGCTCGCGACGAGATCCGCGTAGACGAGCAGGGGAGGTGCAACGGTCTGCGGGTAGCCGTCCGCGCCCGTGAACCGGATCGGGGACTTCAGGAATTCGATGTTGCCATCGCGATCACGGCGCAGGCGAGCTTTGGCAATCCACTCCCTCGGCACCTCGTCCGTGCAGTATACGGTGAATGTGGCTGGCTTCAGGTAGTCCGTCAGGATGGCCGCCGCGGGCTCGCCGCCAAACCGGCATCGGTCGGGCAGTTCGGGAACACCTCGCCACCAGTCGGGGACGTCTGTGCGGTAGTGTCCGAGCTGGAGTGATCCACGCAGGAGCGTCGGGTACAACGTCGCCCATTCGTCGATCAGCCTGCCTGCGTCGGCGAACTGCATGCCATGCCCGCCAGGCTGTTCAATGAGATCGCGGCGGCCCAGCATGGCGTGAATCGCGTTCTGGACCGTTCCGTGGCTGACGCCGGCCACCTGGGCGATATCCCGATAGGTTTTTCCCAGCAGTGAAGGAACCGTGAGCAGGGCGAACGCCACTCGAAGCGTGGAGCGGGTCCACGTTGCCGGGCGCGCCTGCGCGTTGTCGGGGCGCGGGCGTCCGGACACGAGAATGATATTGTCGCCCAGCAGGAGACTGGCATTGCCGGCCAGATCAAGCGCATCGACCTGCATGTCGCGGCACGCATTGATCATATTGGGCGACAGATAAGACGTAACAAGCAGCAACCTTTCGTCATGGCGCGGCGTGGCATGCGCGCGGAGCGCAGCGAGGGTGCCGTAGCGGTCGATGGTCTGCCTGACGAGCGCCGGGCGTTTGAAGCGCTGCGTACCGACGTGAAATTCCAGTGTAGTGTCCGCCCCGGACCCAGGAGATGCCTTGCGCGGATGGACACGAATGCCGGTTGCATCGCCAAACGCGGCTGAGGCGGCTTCGACTAGGGCAGGCAGGTTTTGATCGGCTGGTTGCATGGCGGGGATGAAGGGGGCGTCCAATTTTTTTGATTGTACACGTTACGTGGACGAATTGAAAAAATGGATAGGAACCTGCCCAGAATTCCTGTCTGTCCACGTAACGTGTACGAAGGTTTTTTTGGACAGTAACGCCGGGATATAGCCCGAAGACGAGTGTGACGATCAACGTCTCGTTCGCCGCCACGACCGGTTTTCCCGTCGCGTGCGGCTTGCAGTTACGTAGAAGTCGCCAGTCGCCAGCGGCTGCTTTCAGGTAGACATACCAGTATTTTTTGGGGGGCGATGGGCTCGTCCTCGATGCGTCGGTTGCCGCTGTAAAGGGGACTGAGTTGACAGGAGCGGAATTCCGCTCCTGTCTGAGCGAAGTGGCCAGGTTGGCTAAGGAGCCTAGCTGTGCTCGCTGGCTTTCGCGAGCGCACATAATTTCTGTAGACTGAAAAAGAGAGTTACGGGCGCCAATAGCGATGACACGAGCGCGGTAGCGCCAAATGGTATTTCATATTCACTGGGATGATGCAGATGACAGATGTTGCCGATGATCAAGAGTTGCCACGGTTTCGACAGACCATCGCTGCGGTTCGGCAAAGTTTGGAGCGGCACTCAGTGACGCTGCTGATCTGGGATCTGAATGTCGACAGGCCCGTCATGTTGGGAAGCGCGACATGCATCGAGCTGCGAGGCGCTCGCTACCTTTTGACCGCAGCTCATGTGGTACAGGACAGCCAGGGACGGAAGCGGAACCCGCGTGCTATCGGCGTAATATTTCGCAGCGGCAGCAACACGAATAACGCGTTTGTTCGGCGAATTCTGGCAATCGGTGGAGGGGATCTAGATTCTCTCGACATTGCGCTGCTGGTATTGAGTGCGGAAGGAGCCGACGAGATCTCGACCTCCAAAGATTTCCTGCCAGAGACGCGCGTCCTTAAAGGAGTTTCGGTAGACGAATCGCGGCGTTTTGCCGTCTATGGCACACCCCGTGAATTGTCACAGGCGTCGCTGGCCAATAAAACTTTCAACGCGGTGCCGATGTGCTACGTGACCATCTCTTGCGACCCGTTTCCTTCAGACCTCGACCAGTCGCACGACATCGCACTCGAGTACAACAAGACGTCGAACATCTCATCCTCCCAAGAAGGAACGGTCGAAGCGCCGGATCCGCATGGCGTGAGCGGCGGCGGCATTTGGCTCTTTACCGAACCGCAAGAGGGTGTGTTCCGGGATCCGAGCGAACTTAAATTGATCGGAGTTCAAAACCGCTGGCGACCGAACGACGGATATGTTCGGGGTACTCAAGTGCAATTCGCGACTTCGCTCCTGGATGACGCCGGCCCGATTTGCGATCCTCACACAGTTGGATCGGGCCACTTTGCAGCGTAAGTCGCGGGGCGCTCAGCCCCGTTCTGAAAGACCGGTTTTGGGCGGGCTGTTCGGAGCCGCGAAAGGTTCGTTTGGGTCGACATGTGCCTGATGTCCCACACATGTTTAAGATGTCAGGTTCTCGCAATGCAACATGTATTGCGGGCGTCAACCGCTGAATCCGAATACCCGTTTAATCCCGGCATAGATGCGCTTCCTGGGAGCATTGCCTGACTGGCCGAGGCATCTTGCCCGCGTTATCTGTCGTCGGGCGGCGGATTGATGCTGCGTGCAGGTGCGCCGCTAACTTGCCTGGGCGCGGTGACCGGGGCGTCCCCTGATGGCCGGGCTGTCCCGAACTGCGCCATCCGGGGTGGGCCGCCGGGCACCGTCCGTACTGCACGGGCTTCCCAGCCTCCCGCGCGGAAGACCAGTGCAGGGTCCATTCGGTCGACGACAACATACGGTGGATCGGGACGCCAGCGCAAAAGAACGAGGCCACCCGGTGTGTCTGCGAAGATGGCGGGTACGCGCTTCGGATCGTCAAACTGCAGGAAAACTCTCTGGCCATCGTCAAACACCTGGTAGGGTCGAACTTCGGCCGCACCGCTCAGACGCCAGTCGAAGTCATAGACCGGTCCTTCCACAGGCGGTGGTGCAGCACAGGCTGACTGAAGCAGGCAGCCGGCGACCAGAACGGTTGCAGAAAGCAGGGTGGTGGCGTGTTTCATCGATTGCAGCTCCCGTCAGTAATGTTGGGCGGCAGCATCATGTCCCGCTGTGTGATGAACGTGATGCGCTGGCCCGGTTCCACCCTTAGCGTCGGCTGGATGTTCATGTTGCGTTGAAGGATGGTCTGGGTCGTCTGGGACAGGGACTGCGCCGCGGCATCGGACAGGTCCGTCGACACGCCACCGTTGATGTTGATCGTCGTTCCGCTCTGCTGGTTCTGGTTGTGGCCGACCCAGGCTGCCACACCTGCGATCAGGAATGTCGAGCCGAATATCTTGAAGAAATGATTATTGACGTCGGCACTGACGCCGGCTTCGCCGTCCGGGTCGTTGCCGGGTAGTCCGTCGAGGCGCATCGTGGCGTGGCGGAAGATCATTCTGGTTGCGGCCATGAGCATCAGGTCCTGGCCAATCGCGACGTCGTTGTTGGTCCGCCCGAGGATACGGGTTCCCTTCGGGATCAGCAGGCACGTGCCGTCAATACTGTCGTAGATGTCGCGGTCGACCATCGTGCGAAAAGTGCCAGGCATGTCACTCTTCGCGCCCTGCAGGATGACGGTCGGAATCGGGGTTCCGCCGACGACCATATAGGGCGAACCGAGCGGTACCGGTCTCAGTGGTTTTTCGTCATCGTCCTGCTGGGCCTGCTGTTTCAGCCAGTCCCCGTTGCGCCGGTCCGTAGCGCTGGCGGCACTCACGGGTGACAGTCCGGCCGTGGAACCTTGCTGATCGTGACCGGCGTTCGACGGACCAGACGTTGTCTGTCCGTCTGGAGCCCTGGTGAGGCTGCTGGCCAGCTGGTCCAGTGAAAGACCGCCGGTGCCCTGTGCCGTCTCGCCGCTCGTGTCTTCATACGCGACCAGCGACTGGCTCTGCATTGCCTCGATCTGCCGCTGTAGAGCAAGGCGGTCCGCGTCGCTGGCGTCAGGCCGCTGGGGAGTGCCATGCAAGTCCGGCGGTAGCGGGCCAGTGTCATCGCCAGGAACGCCTGCCGGAATACCATCAAGCGGTGTTCCGCCGAGCGGTGCGCTCGCAGCCGATGCGGCAGTGCCCGCCCGTGCCATCGCCAGGTTGCGTTGATCCTGGAGGCGCTTGCGTATTGCATCCGGGGACGCCTGGGGTTGCCGGGCATCAGCTTCAAGTTGTTCGCGCTGGAGCCGCTCGGCTGCGGTTTCGTGCGGATGCGACAGCGCGTGAACGAGGACGATGGCAAGCAATGCTGAGCAGAGCGCGATCAGCAGCGTCTTTGCCAGGTTTCGCCGGATGCGGGTGAGTCGCTGTGGATCCGGCGTAAGCGAACCACCAGGGTTGTCGGGGGCGGCCATGATTACGGGCCCCCGTAGACGTTCTTCATACGGGCCGAATCGCAGCCGAAGATTCCGCAGCCGTTGCCCCGCCCGTTGAAGACTTTGACCTCCTGCTTTCCCCGCTTGAGCAGCAGGCCATACTGAACAGTCTGCTGGACCTCATAGAAGTCGTTGCCAAGCGGGATGAAGCTTGCGATTTCGGCCTGGCCCTTTTCGTCCATCAGCAGGATCGCGGGCAACTCGGCTCGATGGGGGAACTGCAGGAACGTGAAGTGGCCATCATCGAAAACGATTAGCGGAGCGAATGGCGCGGTTCCCTCGACGCGGTAGTCAAAGTTCGTGTGGTCGAGACCGATGCGTGGTGCGGCGGTGCGCCGGGCGTTGGACGTGGCTGGCGTGTCGTACGAGCCGGCATCGGGGGCTGTGCCGGTGGACGACGGGACGTTGCCTGGATACTCGACTCCGAACGGAGACGTCTGCACCGCAGGCGACTGCGCGTCCGCGTCGAGGTAGTGCCACGAGACACGGTGATATACCTTGCTGTCATCGGATGAGCGCAGGTCGAGCTCATAGCGGCGGCGGGATGTGATGATTGTCGCGGCGTTGTCGAGTCCGGGCAGGCGCGCCTCGATGAACACGTCGCGTTTCGTGAGCGCCGTATGCTGGAGCCAGCGTTTGCCGGTGTCGGACAGATAGACACCGGTGACTTCTTCGTCCTCGCCGAAAACCAGATGCGTTTCCTCGTTCGTGCGCACAAAAACCGGATAGAGGTAATCCGGATCGTAGTCGTAGACCACGAGCGAGGGGCTGTCGGCGGAAGGATACGGTCCGTTGAGCGGCCGGTGCGCGACCGCATGCCGTTCTTCCCTGGGAGCGACGATGGTGTGACGGTCTCCTGGTTTCCCGGACGGAGCGGAGGCGGGAACTGGGGCACTTGCAGGTAGCGGTGCTGGCGAGTCCGACGGGACGGTCGAGGTCTGCGCGAAGGCATGGGCCATGCTGGCGAGGACGACAGCCGTTGAGCAGGTGAGGGTGAGGATGACGTTCATTGCGTCGCTCCCGGATTGACGCCCAGGTAGGGCGTGAGGCTGAAATGGGTGATACGAAGTCCGATCGGGTTGTCCTTCTCCTCGCCAGGCTTCAGCGTTTCCGGCGCGAGCAGGAAGCTGGCCGTGAGCAGCATCTGCTTCGGGTGGGATGGTTTGCCGTTGACGCTTTCGATCAGCGTGAAGATCAGATACGCGAGCTGGCCGTCGGGCGAGAACGACGTGGAGTTCTCGACGAATTCGCGTGTGAGTCCGGGCGTCTGCACGACGCGCTGCGCCACGGGATCCGTCGTTGTGATGTACGTTTCGAGTTCCTGGGTGGCGGCACCCGAGGTCCAGCCGAACGCGGCCGGGATCTGGCGTGTGAGGGTATCCTGGCTGTCCGCCTCGATCGTGAACACGCGTGACGCCCATTTGACGAGGAAATAGCGCTTGTTCGCCGCGGTGACGGAATAGGCCTCGGCATAGCGGTCGGATACCCACACGGCACCGGTGCGTTCATCATGCTCAACAAAATAGGGACGGGGACCGCTATGCGTGCTCTGGACGATCAGTGCGGCGCATTCTCCTGCCGCGATCAGCGCAAACGCGGCGGCCAGCTTGATCGCGAGCCGCTTTTCCCAGAGCGGCTTCTGGAATGCGGCAAACCACGCGGCGACCGCTTCGCCCGTATTGGGCGGAGCGGGCAGGTCAGCTTCGGACGCCGCGGCGGGCTGTGAAAATGCGGGGGAGAGCTTCTTTCGCATCGCTCACGCCCCTGCGCAGGCCAAAGCCCGCGGTGCTACACTGGGATCCAGTTCACCAGCTGCAAGGGTGCCGTCATGGCAAAGCTCAAGATCATCCTGCTGTATTTCGTGCTGCCGATTCTCATCTTTGCGGCGTTCGTCCTGTACCAGGTCGGCGCGCAGCATTTTGGCGTTGCGATGATGCTTGCGGGTGCCGTGGTTTTCCTGATCTGGTCGTGGATTAGTACCACGCCGAAGCAGATGGATGACGCGCTCCGAGATGCGGAGGATAGGCGCAGGCAGGCCGATGCTTACTGGAGCAGGCTCAATTCGATCCGAGAGTTCGAGCAGCGGCAACATCGTCGTTAGGCTCCGTTACTGAAGTGCCTTCGGGGTGATCTTTCTTCCGATCACCCCCTTGCCAAATCCGCCAAGGCCACCTGCGCCACCGCCGGATACCAAGCCCTTCGCAATATCGGGCACTTGCCACATCATGTAAGCGCCGACACCGCAGACGAGCGCGAGCGCCAGCATCGCAAGGTAGTTCGTCGCGTAGTACGCGTCGCTGTTCGTACCGTTCTGCGTTGCTGCCTGCTGCACGAGACTCTGAATACCGGGTAGTACGCCGCTGTTGACGATGGCCATCATCAGCCAGGCGACCACCTTGAACAGGCCTGCTGAAACCGTGAACTTCAACCAGCCATCAAACAGGAATTCACCCGCTGGCAGCACGTACCAGGGAATCAGCACTGGCCCCAGGCAGAACGCGATATCGAGCAGGAAGGAGCCGAACTGCACGACTACTACGAAGATCAGCGTCATCAGCGTGATCGCGATGATTGCCAGGGCTTTTGCAAGGAATGCGAGCAGGATCAGGGGCAAATTTTTGACGAGCGTCCAGATCGAACTCAGTCCTGCAGAGTTCGCTCCCGTGTCGCTGGTCGATCCGCATTCCTGATGATTGGTATTAGCGATCACGACGCCTTCTGGCGTTACGTCAGGGACGTCCTGGCACACCTGCGCGGCTTGGGTGCGCACACCCTGCATGATGGTCGACGCAGCATTGACGAGCGTGCGGAGCAGGTCACCGGGATTGCCCTGTCCGCCCGATACACGGGTGGCCATCGTCTGCATGTTGTCGACGAAATAACTGTGGACGGTGCTGCTCCAGGTGGTGAGCATCACGAGGATGACCGCGCACCTGATCAGGTGGCGGAAGAGGTTCGCGAAGAACCCGGGGAAATCCCCCTCGAGCAGCCACAGGAACACGTGCCAGGTGGCCATGATCAGTCCGAGTGCGGCGAGCAGGTCGATACCATCGGACAGGAACAGCGTCTGCAGGCCGGTTCCGGTCGTCTGCATGGTGGAGAACAGCGTGTTGAGGACCGAGATGACGTCGTTCATGATTCAGGTTCCGGGCATGCTCAACGCAATGTCCCGACGAGCCGCAACAGGGCGATGAGGACTGCGAGAGGCAGCGCAATCAGACCGGCCGCAAAGACGTGCGGGCTGTCGATGTGGACGATGAGCAGACCGGTCAGCAATGACAAGCGCACGTTGCGGGTGATCCGCCGGTCGAAGCGCCACTGCGGATCGCGTTCTTGCGGAGACTGCTGGCTGTACTGGCGATAAGCACGCACGCCTTCCAGGACGAGACGCAGTTCGGCCGGTGTCATGCAAAGGGTGTGGATCAGCCAGCGCAGCAACACGGTCGATCTCCTCGCTCACTGGTCCTGCAACAGGCTGAAGTCAGGGGCACCCTGCGTCGTCTGCTGCTCCTGCTCGTTGACCTGTCCCATCGCGGCCGAGCGCGCAGTGGCAAGCTGTGCGGCATTCCCCTGCGCCTGCGCCTGGCTGGCCCGGTCCTGCATCTGTTGCGCGACCTGGCGCTGCATCAGCGCGTGCAGGTCGACCATTTCGCCGGCCAGAACATTCGACTGCTGGTTGAGCATCTGCAGACCCTGCACCGTGCCGGTCACGTTGGGGATCTGGGACTGGATCTGCTGCAGGTTCTGGGCACGCGTGGCCAGCGCGTTCAGGTTCTGCATGTCCTGCGTCAGTTGCTGCTGGTAGAGACCGCCGCGCGTCGAGGCGAGGGTCGTGTACGCAGACAGCCATTGCGACGGCGACATGCCAGTCGTATTCATTTCCGACAGGCTGCGTCCGAACAACTGGTTCGTGGCGTTGGCCGCCGACTGGAGCTGCGTGACCGCGGTCGAGAGCGACTGGAAACTGGAAATCTGGGTGCGGTAGGGGGCGATCGTCTGGCTGATCAGCGAGGTCGGGACCTGCTTGAGGTTCTGCACCATCGTCACATACTGCTGCAGGCGCGTGATCTGTGCCTGGACGTTCTGCTCGACCATCTGTGCCTGCTGCGCGACCGATGAGATCAGTTCGGCGTGGTTCGCGAGCTGCGTAATCTCGGTGGCACCGCCGTCCAGTCCACCGCCGGCTCGCGCAGCATTGGCGTACAGAAGCGCAGCGGCAACGAGGGCAATTCCCGTGCGATAAAGCGGACCATTACGCATGAGCGACCTCCAGCCATGACTGCGTTGCGGAGTCGCCGCGGGCCTGTGCCGTTGCCTCATCGATATAGCGTTCTTTCCAGTCGGGAAAGCCGGAATGCAGATGCCGGTCGAACATGATCTGGGCGCTCATTTCGGAGCGCAGGATCGCAATCGAGACAGGATCGAGGGGGACGGAAATGCGGCGCGACGCGCCACCCTGTTCGGCGATGAAGTAGTCGCGCTTTGCCACGAGCTTCTGGATCGTGCGGATCTGTCCGTCCGAGAGTCCGAAGTCCCGCTGGTATGCGGCTCTCGCCGAAGGTGTGAAGTTCTCGACGGGCACGAACACGCGCACGAGCACGTTGTCGCGGATCTGCGGCCAGATGGCGGAGGACGACACCTGCTCGGGCGACTGGGCATCCATCCACACGCAGCCGAGCTTCTTGCGCATCGTGACAATCCAGTTGCCGATCTGCGCGGCGAAGGCCTCGTCGTCCAGGAGGTTCCAGATTTCGGGGAGCATCACGAGCGTCGGGCCGATGAGCCCCCTGGCACGCCGCTGCTCCAGTGAGTCCTGGATGCGGTAGGTGACGTATGACAGGAATGGTCGCGCGACGACGGGACTCCCCAGTATCCGGTCTGTTGCCATCGAGACCCAGTGCGAGTCGTCGAAGCTGTCGTCGACGTTATCAAAATAATGGGCGTGGACGGCGCTGCCAACCCAGAGCGCCAGTTCGTCTGCGAGTGGTCCGGCGGGCAGTGACGCGTGGACCGTACGTAGCCGCCACAGGCGGTGATCGGCACGGCTGCGCGTCGCGGCCAGCGACGTTTCGAGCTCCCGCCGGTCTGCCGCAGTGACGCGATAGGTTCCGCGCTGCTGGACGAGCAGGATGATCCATTCGGAGAGAAACTCCAGATGTCGCGGGTCGGCGAGCAGCACGAGCGGATTCATCTGAGCGCGCTCGTCGGCATGCACGGCGGCCGCTTGGGAATCGAACTGCATGTAGCGGCCGCCCTGAAGCATGGTCGGAATGCGCATCGACAGATCCTTGTCGAAGCCATACAGCCAGGCGTCTGGATACTTGCGAAAGAGCGTGGCGCACAGCAGCATGAAGATCGTCTTGCCGAACCCGGTCCGGCCACATACGAGCATGTGGCCGACATCGCCAAGGAAGCCGGTGAACCAGTAGGGGGTGCCAAACTCGGTCGGAAACGCGGCGAGTGCCGGGCACAGCGCTCCGGTTTCCTTGCTCAGGTGCCGGTTGATCCGGTGGCCATCGAGAACACCACGCAGCGGTAGCAGGCGCGCCAGTGCCCCGGTGTCGATGAACGCCCATCGCGCACATTCGCGCCACATGCCCGGAATCGTGGTGGCAAACGCCGAGAGCGCGTGGAGCGTTTCGCGTACCGGCGTGAAGTGGGCTGCCCGTAGCGCTTCCTCGACAGCCTTGTGGGTGGTGACGGCCTGCATCCACGCCGCTTCGGCCGCACCTCCGTCATCGAAGGGGCTGGTCTCGAATACCGGCGAATACGACAACACGGAGAGGTTGTAATACCCGTAGACTTCTTCGGCCATCTCGACGCGGCCGGCCCTGCGATTGGCATCGTCGGCCGCGGCAGATCGCGCCTGGTTCTGGCGCGCGCCGGACATGTCGCCACCGCGCAGGGTGGCCGCGAGCAGCGAGCGTGTGTCGAGACGGCGTCCCTCGTGATAGCGGCGGACGCCGTTGATGAAGCGCATCGCCGCAGTTGGTGTTGCGAGCCGGAAGCAGTGGGAGACCGTCAGTTCACCGGGGACCTTCAGCAGACCGTCGAGACTGGTCGGCAGCACGCTGTCGGGCCAGAAGTCGCGGCGGGCTGGAATGCCTGCCGCGATGCCGAAGCGTTGTCGCCCACCGGCGTAGAAGTGCAGGTAGTCGTGACCGGGCCGTACTTCGGCGTCACACATCGCGAGGTCGAGCGCCGGGATGTCGGGCACCGCGACGGCTGGCAGGTCGTCACCGGGCGGTGAGCAGCACGCGTGCATGAAGGCGCCGAGTTCGGGACCGGACAGCCGATGGCAGTCCAGGCGCGGATTGCTCGCCGTGAAGCCGAAAAGGAGATTCTCGAAGGTCTCGACGACGCCTCTGAGTTCCGATGCGGTATAGGCGAACAGGTACTGGTCGGAAAACGTACCGCGCACGGCCTGCACCAGCGACTGGATGAGGGAAAGGTCATCGTGCGTCATGCCATGCGTGACCTTGCCGGCGAAGCGGTCGATCCCGACCTCGGGGGCCAGAGTGAACGTCACGAAGTGCCGGTTCGTGTAGTTTGCTGTCTGCTCGAACGTGGCCCGGCGCGCGTCGTCGACCCGCTGCGAGACGGTATCCGGCATGGGCACGCTGAGGTACTGGGCACTGCGCCGGCGGTGAACCGTCCACCACATCGTGATGGGGCGGCGCGCCATGTCGCGTAGCGACGTGACCAGGTTGTCCATCAGTTCGAGGACGTGGCCCGTCGAAAGCGCATCGGCGTCCGGTCCCGAGAAGCCATAGGTGGCCATGATCGCCGAATCCTTGTTGACGACAAGCGTGTCGCTGAAACGGAAGAGCCACGGCACGAGTTCCGCCGACGCCCGGCGGTCACCGTCGGTGCGCTGTTCGATGCGCGCGAGTGGTTCGGCGTCGAACGGGGAGCGTGCGAAGGGGGGCGTCAGCATGGCATTCCCCGCGCAAAGCCCTTCGGACGGGCGTTGACCTTCTGGCGCAGCAACTGGCGCGGCTCGTAGTAGTCTCCCTGGCGGCTGTATCTGGTGTAGCAGCGGATCTGGTCCGGATCGCGCCGCACCGCGAGCCACAGTACGGGATGCGTGACCAGCACCGCGAGCAGTACCCACCACGTGCGCATGCCGGCGGCGAAGGTAATGACGATCGCACACTGCGCGATGCACCACTTGCGGTCGATGCCGAGGAGCAGGAACTGTTCGAGCATCGTCTTGTGGATGCGGGCAGCGAGCGGATCGTCGGGCTCGCCGGTTGGTGCGCGGGAATCGGGTGGCAGCTTTTCCATCATGTATTGCGCTCAGACGGAACCGGAGCAGGCAGCGCCGTGGTTGAAGACCTGTGCCCACAGAAGCGGCATGTTCAGGATCGAGAGCGTGCCGAGCACGCCACGCAGGACGTGAGTCTTGATGTTGCTGCGACCGTCATCGAGCAGCCACAGGACGATGGAGCCCACGAGCGCGGACAGCGAGACGACTTCGAGTAGCTCGTTGTCGAGCACGTCCTGATAGACGGTGCACAGGCCACCATTCCAGATGCCTGCGTGCGCGATTGCCGGGATTGACCCGAGCCACAGGGCAACCAGGACGGCGCGCAAGGGGCGTTCGTGCTGGATCAGCAGACTTCGCCACGCCAAGCGAACTTCGCTGCAGTAGCGGCAGGCACGCGAGGCCGCGCGGCGGGTCGCGCCTGCAACCCGGGAGGTACGTGTCGTGTCAGGCATGGACGGAATCCTCGACGGCGCCGAAGCGCGAGAACAGGCAACGCGTCTGGTACCGGTCGTTCTGGACGCCGAGTACCTCGCGGATCTCGACGGGCCCACGTACCGCGCCCTGACGCTCGGCGTGCACGAAGAAGCGGAACGTTGAGGCGATCTTCTGGCGCAGATCCGTGATGGTCATGAGGCGCCCCTCGTCGCTCATGCGGATGAGCGATTCGAGGCGTGTGGGCGCGGTGTCCGCGGAGTCGGCGTGAAAGGACACGATGGAGCCGGGGTGGCCCGTATTGAGCGCTTCCATCAGGTCGAAGGCTTCGGCACCGCGGACTTCGCCGACGATGATCCGGTCAGGGCGGATGCGCAGGGAAAAGCGAACCAGGTCGCGGATCGTGATGCCCAGGTTGGTCTCGAACGCCACCTGGTTGGGCGCATGAACCTGCAGTTCGGCCGTGTCCTCGATGGTGACGATCCGGTCGGCCTGTGGCATCGCGTCGATCATCGCGTTCAGCAGTGTGGTCTTGCCCGAGGAGGTGCCACCGGAAAACGCGACGTTGATCCGTTCGCGCATGACCCACTGGAAGAATTCAAGCAGTGCCATGCCGCCATCTGCGAGCCGCCCGAGCAGCGCGGCGTTGCGACGGCGCGCAACGGGAGTTTGTCCCGCCGGAAGGACGTTGAAGGCACCCGTGCGTTCGTACTCGGCGAGTCCGATGCGGCGGCGTGCATGCTTGCGGATCGACAGCATGTCACCGTGAACGGCAACCGGATGACGGGCGGCCGCGATGCGTAGACCGGGTAGCCGCGCGTCAAGCAATGGTGTCTGCTCCTTTGCATTGACATTGGCCAGAATCGTGATGGCCCGGTCGAGCGCGTCCGGGTCGAGGTCGCAGCCCGCGACGTAGGAGATGACGCCATGGCGCTCGACAAAGATCGTGTCGGCGCGGTTGACCATGATCTCCTGCACGTCTGCGTCAGCGAGCATGCCCTGTAGCGGGCCGAGGTAGTCATTGAGTACCTCGATCGCGTATTCGTAGGTGAGCCGGCTCATCGTCCATTCCCCCAAGCGACTGGCTGGAACAGCTTCGCCACGAAGCTGGGCGCGGGAGATGCGCGGTACGCCGCATCCGGCTGAGCGGATACCGGTGCCGCGAAGATCTGCCGGTAGACACGGCGCGCATACGCAACGCGCCGCGTCTGAGTCGCGGCGTTGTAGGCCCCAATAGCGTCCCACGTCAGCCCGAGACGATGGATGTTCTGCGACAGGATCCATGCGCCGACGTACGCGTTGGTGCAACTGTCGTACAGTCCGGCGCGAGAAATGCCAAAGCGCGACAGCGTGCTGAGCCAGCGGCTATTGATCTGCATGAGCCCGATATCGCTGGTGCCGTCCGCGTTGACGTGGACAGCGTCCGGGTGCTGCCCGGATTCGACGGTTGCGATTGCGCGCACAAGCCGCGCGTTCAGGTGATGAAACCGTGCGGCGTCGTCAATGCAGTCCGCCCGGACGGCGCAGGCCGACGCACAGAGGACGACACCAGCCAGAACGATCCGCACACGCTTCACCTTGACCTCATCAGTTAACTATCGAGACAGTTGCTGGAAAAAGAGCCTGCCGGGGGCGGGGTGCACCCCGGCAGGCCAACAGCGCGCGTCGGCCCAGGGGAGCGGACCGACGGCTTCACTGTAGGCAGCGACGGCGTGCCGGTGGGCCGGATGCCTGCGCGGGCGTGCGACTCCTTAAGCAGGTTTTTCTCGGGTTGCATGTCGATGGCCCCGGCGTGAGGCGGACCGTCCAGCGAGATACAAAGGCGGTTGACGAAGGCCGCGAAGGTAAGGGGAACAAAGGACAATTCAAAGGGAAGGGCCTTATCCAAAGGCCGCGGATGAAGCTCGGGATGAGACGCTTCACCCGCTCAAAGGCGCAAAGGGTGAAGGGCAAAAAAGGGTGTTGCCGCAAGGGACAAAAACGCTGCAGCGCACGCTGCACAAGGCCCGGAACAGATCGCCGGTCCGACCCTGGGCGTGGGTGCGCTCGTGTGCGGCATGACTGCATCCGGTGCCCCGCTTCCATGCAGGCATTTCGGGCCGACGCTGGTCCGGCTGCGTACTGTGGGGCCATGACGTATCGGGTAGCAGTCCTCTTTGAACTCCAGTTTCACCGTACCCACTACAAACTCACATGGCATTCAGTACCGCCTTGGCCTGGCTGCGGCTGTCCGTGCCAGCATCAGCGAGGCCGCATCAGGCGGCGTCGCCGCCCGCGTCGTCTTCTGCGCCGGTCGTGTTGCGACCAGCGCCGTCTGCGCAGCACCTGCCGGTCCTCGGATACGTCGAGCTGCTGGACCGGAGCGGCATGCAGGGCGCAGCCCACCGGATCGGCAGCAGCGTGGGCCTGTCAACAGAAAATGAACGTCGCGACGTCGAGCCGCTCATCGAGCGACTCACCGAATTCGTTCAGCTTCTGCCCGCATCGGAGTCGCATCATCATGCACAGCCGGGAGGATTGCTGATCCATCTGTTCGAGGTGGCCCGATATGCATTGCGTTTTCGCGAGGGATATCGTTTGCCGCTCGGCGCCAGTCCCGAGGACCAGATGCGGCACGGCGCGCGTTGCAGTTATGCGGTGCTGATCGCCGCACTGCTGCATGACATCGGCAAGCCCCTGGCTGACCTGAAGGTGCAGCTCGTCAGCGGTACGGACACGCGCCGGTGGGTACCGCTGGCAGGCAGCATGAACGAGCAGGGCGGTCAGTGGTACCAGGTCGACTTTCCCAACGCGGCCCAGCGGGACTACGGCGCGCACGCGCGCCTGCCCATCGTGCTGCTCCAGCGTCTTGTTCCATCGGCTACGCTCGGCTGGCTGGCGCAGTATCCGCCTGTGCTTGACGAACTGGCAGCGTACCTGTCGGGCGACGGCGCAACGACGGACGGCGCACTCGCGAAGATTGTCGGCGAGGCGGACCGGCGCTCGGTTGCGCAGAACCTGCTTGCCGGGCCGCGCACACGGTTTGCGACCGCCCGTACGGTTCCGCTGATCGAGCGGCTGATGGAAGGGCTGCGCCGGCTGCTGGCGGAGGGCGAACTACCGCTCAACCGGGCGGGTGCTACCGGCTACTGCGATGGCGAATCGCTGTGGTGTGTCGCAAAGACGCTCGCCGAAGCTGTGCGGTCGTATCTGGCCCGGCACGAACAGCAGCAGCCAGGCGCGGCCGGCATCCCGTCCGACAACAACCGGCTCTTCGATACGTGGCAGGAGTACGGGGCGCTCGTTCCGACGCCGGAGGGTGGGGCGATCTGGACCGTCGAGATCACGGTCGGCACCTGGAAGCAGAACTTTACCGTCCTGCGCTTTCCGCTCGAGCGGCTGTATGCAGACCCGGGGCGGTATCCCCGCGCGCTGGCGGTCGGCGCGGTGCGTGTGCTCGAGGCGGGCAAGGATAAGGAAGCAGGTTCGGATGAGGGGGATTCATCCGGTGCAGGTGCCGCTGCGGATGTCCAGTCTGCTCCGCGGGAAACGGAGGGTCCAGGGCCAGCGGTAGTGGCGGACGCTTCACCGCCATCGGCGGAGGCGCACACGGAGGAATTGGGCGCGGTTGTGCCGATGTTGCTGGTGATTCCCGATCGCCATGGGGCGGCAGGCGATGGACCTGCGCTGGCTCGTGGCACGGACGTGTCCGGACCGGCTTCGCACGATGCTGCTGCAGATTTCCTGCCTGACGCAGAGAGCGCGTCCGCATTGCAGGCCGAAGCATCTCATGAACGCGAGGTGCCGAAAGCAGATGGGCCGGTTCCGGACGAGGTCACGTCGCCCGTGCGCCCGAAACAGAAAGCGAAGGTGCCCGCGAAGTCCGTTGCTTCGCGTGAAGGCGGCCGGCAGCCCCGCCCGAACGCGGAGCGCTTCCTGGCCTGGGTGCAGGAAGGCGTCGCCACCGGCGCGCTGCCGTACAACGAATCGATGGCGCGCGTGCACTTCGTGCCGGAGGGCATGCTACTTGTCACGCCTGCCGTCTTCCGTGATTTCGCGCAGGCACATCCCGAAGCGATCGAACAGACACCCACGGATGACGGGAGAACGCCGGAACCGTGGAAACAGGTTCAGCGCGATTTCCAGAAGTCTGGCTATCCCGTGGCGGCCGATTCGGGCGGAGCCGGCCGGTCATATCTTATCCACTACAACATCAAGGGAGCGGGCGGCCGGCAGCTGTCGGTGATGCTCGTACCGGAGCCAGAGCGATTCTTCAATCCCGTCCCGCCGCCGAACGCGATGATCCAGTCGAAGCAGAAGCCGGCTCAGGACCGGGACGGCCCGGCGCAGTCCTGAGCGTAGACCGGGAGCGAAATGGAGATGGCCTATCCCGTCGAAAACCGCTTCCGCAGGCCGGTCGAACTGCTGTCGTCCGTTGCCGCGCTCGCGGCGACGGGCGTGCTCTGGTCAGATCCCGCGCTATTCCTCGTCACGCCGGCAACAGGCGGGGTAACGACGCTTGCGCTGCTCGCAGTCGCCTTCGTGCGAGGGCGGCAGGCATGGCAACTGATCCGTTTCCAGCGCAACCTGCGGCGTCTGCCCCAGTATGTGATTCCGGCTGCGGCCATTCCCTGCTCGGAAAGGGAGGTGTTTCTCGGCCGGGGTTTCCGGTGGAGCGGCATTCACACGCAGCGCCTGTATCAGGCCCGGCTGCCCGAAAACAGGCGGTTGCTTGCCCGCAACGATCTGTATGACCACGCGCGGGACTACGAGCGGCTACGTCCCGACGGGCGCCTTGCACGTATCACGCGCCGGCAGGCATGGTGGAACCCGGTCGCGCCGCTGCCACCGGTCGGCGGCGATCCAGCACTGCACGGCGTCGAGCCGGAGGAGCGCGACATCTGGTTCGACCTCGCTGAGCGCGTCGGCCATATGGCCGTGCTCGGGACGACCCGCGTGGGCAAGACCCGGCTGTGCGAGGTGCTGGTTGCCCAGGATATCCGTCGCGGTGACATCGTCATCGTGTTCGACCCGAAGGGCGACGTCGACCTGCTGCTGCGCATGTATGCGGAGGCGAAGCGTTGCGGCCGGGAGAGCGAGTTCACGTTCTTCCATCTCGGCTATCCCGACAAGTCCGCGCGGTACAGCCCGATCGGCACGTATTCGAGGATCACCGAAGTGGCGACACGCATCGCCGGCAACCTGCCGAAGGAAGGCCAGTCGGCCGCATTCCGGGATTTCGTCTGGCGCTTCGTGAACGTGATGGCCCGCGCGATGAGTGCGCTCGGCATCCGTCCGACCTACGAGATGATCTACCAGAACGCGGTGAACATCGACGGACTGGCGTTGCGGTATTTCCGCTTCTGGCTTGATCGCGATCACCCTGGCTGGGAGGATGGGCTGGAGCCGCTGGAGAAGGAAGAAGCCAAACAGGCGATGCGGTTGCAGCGCAACCAGGAAGTGCTGCAGGTCGCGAACCTGATCCGTCAGCAGGGCTGGACCGATCCGATCGCGAACGGCCTGCTGTCGGTGATCAGCAATGAGCGCTCGTACTTCGACAAGCTGATCTCTTCGCTGTACCCGCTCCTGGAAAAGCTCACCACAGGACGCACGTCGGAGTTGCTGTCTCCTGATTACGGCGATCCGGATGACCCGCGCCCGGTGTTCGACTGGAACCGCGTGATGGACCGGGGAGGGATCGTGTACGTCGGGCTCGATGCGCTGTCTGACTTCGAGGTCGCGGGCGTGGTTGGTAACGCGATGTTCGCTGATCTGACCTCGACCGCGGGCCGGATCTACAAATACGGGCATGGTTACGGGCAAAGTGCCAGTGGCGGCAAACGCCGGGTGTCGATCCATGCCGACGAGTTCAACGAACTGGTGGGTGACGAGTTCGTGCCGATGGTGAACAAGGCGGGTGGCGCAGGGTATCAGGTGACGGCCTACACGCAGACAAGCGCCGATCTGGAAGCGAAGATCGGCTCCCGGGCGAAGGCCGAACAGATTTTCGGCAACTTCAACACGCTCGTGATGTTGCGCGTGAAGTATGTCACCACCGCGAGGATCCTGACCGACCAGTTGCCCATGGTCGACGTGAAGACACTGACGCTGGCGTCGTCGGCGACGGATGCGGTGCGACGCGGGGAGGGAGTGCATTTCACCGCACAGACGCATGACCAGATTTCGGTCCGGCCGGTACCGACGCTTCAGGCGTCCGACCTGACGCAGTTGCCGAAGGGGCAGGCGTTCGCACTGATTGAGGGTGGCCAGCTTGTGAAGGTACGGCTGCCGTTGCTGGACGAGAACGATCCGATCCGGCTGCCAGGACTGGACGACGTGGTGGCCGACATGCGCGCGAAGTACGCGTCGTACGTGAAGGCGGTTTCACCATTCGACGAGTCAGGTGGTGTGGCACCGGACGTCATCGGTGGAGCGGTGGGCAGTTTCATGCCCGCGTGGTCAAGCAGCGACGGTCTGCCCTCGAACCCCGAGCCGTGGGCAGTCGAGGGTCGAGGCGCAGGATTCTGAGGGGAGGTTGCATGAGCGCGACCCGCAGGGACAGCAATGCGGATGGTGTGAAGTCATTCTTCTGGATCGTCGATCTGGCGATCCATACGGCGCTGTGGCTGCTGCTCGCCTCGTTTCTGTCGGTCTTGGCAGATCTGGGCGCCGCACATTTTTTCTGGCGCGACGATCCGGTGGGTGGGATAGAGGCCTTGGTGCGCTATTACCTCGGGCAGACGACGGATCCTGAACTGACCCGGCGCGCGGCCGACCTCGCGTACTGGAGCTGGTTCGGCTGGACTGGCGTGGATGCATCCGCGCGGGCGTGGCAGGCGGGCACGTTGCCTGCGCAGGGATTGGGCTCAATGCTGCGGCCAGCATTCTCCGGTTCGACGCGCGAAGCGCTCATTGTGGCGATGTACGGGATCAAGCTGCTCGGGATCCGCGCCGCGATGCTCGTGATGACGATTCCACAGTTCCTGCTTGCAATCGCCGTCGCACTCGCAGACGGACTGGTCGCCCGTCATGTCAGACGGGAACAGGGCGGCCACGAGTCGGCGACCCGCTATCACCACGCGAAACATCTGCTGATGTTTGGCGTGATACCGCTGACGGCGATCATATGGCTGGTCGTGCCGTTACGCCTGCCGGTGTATCTGCTGTTCTGGCCGGTGTCAGTGATGATTCTGATCGCGGTGTGGAACATGGCCAAGTACTTCAAGAAATACATGTAGCGGTGCTCCTGAATGACCCAATAGTCGCCAATGTCCGATGGGAGGATGTCCTGAAATACCGTGCACGGATCAACCCTGATGTTGCTTGCACCGTATCGCAAGCCTCAACACCCGGTGCCATATCATCTTCCTGGGTACGACTCAGCCTCCTGACATCAGGCTGCTTACTTCCGAAATGCTTCGGGCGCTAGTGGTCGCGCGAATCCTTGCACTGCGAATACCCGTTTGGGTGTCAGGATATCCGGTGTCGGATGGTGTGCGTCTGGTCCTGGGCGGTTCCAGCCGGCTTCTTTGCAGAAGCTCGGCTGACCAGCCACGCTTCCAGCTCGGATTCGAGCCAGCCGGTTGCCCGCTCGCCGATGCGGATGGGGCGTGGAAATTCTCCGCGGCTGATCATCGTGTAGATCGTCGCGCGGCATAGACCAATCTTTTTCACGACATCCTTCATTCGCATGATCTGTTCCATTTCGTGCGACTCCCAAGCATGCTGGACGCTTCTGATTATCCTCAGTCTGTCGTATGCAGCAACATCGATAGGAGGGCACACGCATGATGTGCTGTGCTTGCTGGTGAGGTCGCGAAGTTCGTCAAGCGCTTTCAGGGAGACCTGGACGTTACACTCTGTTACCAAGTGGGTACGCCACGTAGTCCAACGCCCAGCAGGATCCGGGTTGAGGCCGCCATGTTCTTGCGGACAGACGGTTGCGACCGCGGAGCGCCGGAGGCTGGATTAAGGGTTGTTGTGGGCAGACGGTTGTTAGAATGGCACCTTCAGAACCACAACGATGCCGGGATCGTCGATGCCTTTGCCAGAGTCTTTATCCGCAGCGCGCGATTCCGCGGTCGAACGGCACGGCGAGACCGTTCACGATGGCCAGGTCTCGCGTAGCCATTCCGGATCATTGCGCCAATGTCAGGATGAAGCTGGCTTCGGTCTGGAAGACGAGATTGTCGACGGATCTGTCCGCCCGGAAGGGGGGCTCGTTCTCAGCGGTCGTGATCCGGCTCTCGCAGAGGATCGCCCTGCCAACGGCGCCCGGAGAAAATCCAGCGCGTTCGTGGGCTCGCGTATTCGCTATCAGACGTTCGAGCTTGAGGTGACGGCAATCGGACCGTTCTCTGGCACGGCAGGCGAACCAGCCGTCCAGTTCCAGGCTCGCGTCATCGGACCGGACATCGTTCGCACCGGTACAATGATCAACACTCGTTGGGGTATCTGCGAGGTCGTGGAATAACGCAATGCTTCGCCACGCGTGATCGA
This sequence comes from Burkholderia sp. WP42, assembly GCF_000745665.1. NCBI lineage: Bacteria > Pseudomonadati > Pseudomonadota > Betaproteobacteria > Burkholderiales > Burkholderiaceae > Burkholderia > Burkholderia sp. WP42. Next base: position 40,747 of record NZ_JQJT01000039.1, read on the forward strand.
CAGATTCGACCAGCCGCGAACGCGCACGAGACGACGTACCATGGTCAGATTGTGTATCGCGGGCTATGTGTGCGTTGACTGATCGGCAGGCGGAACCGCCGCGCCGATGCAGATGACCTTCAGGATTTAATCAGGAATCTTTCGCGTCTCTTGCCCTTGATCCACGAAGGCTCGCGCCCGCGACCACTCCAGGTGTTGCCCGTTTTGGGGTCCTGGTACATCGGCGGAAGTGTCGCGTGGCCATTCGGGCGTGCGGCGGCAGAGCCTGAGCGGGTGGCGCGTTGACGGCCGAACACCTGCTCGGGCGTCAACCCGTATTCCGTGATGCGCGCTCGAACTTCGTCAAGAACAGTCTGCAATTCCGAAAGACGCGCTTCTTCTGCCTTTGCTGCGAACTCTTCAGCCTTCGCCTTCAGTTCAAGATAGGTGGCCATCAATGACTCCGTTTTTTTGCAGTACAGTTATTTGCAGGAAAAATACTCGGTTTTGTTATTCGGCGGTGACGAGGCCACTGTAGTTCGTGTGACTGAGATTCGCTCTGGCCATTGTAGCAACGACAGGCCGCACATTGGGTTCGTGACGCCACGGGTTGTGTCGGCGGCACAGGAAAGGGGGTATCTCTTCGCGGCAGTTTTCGGATTCACGGGAACCATTTCGTCGTCGGAGAACCGCGCCGGGCAATATCCTTTCGTTGCATGGGGTGAACCGTCAGTTGAGCGGTCAGCTTGCATCCACCAGCGCCAGTCGTGGCTGCACTGCTTTAAAATCAATGGCCGACATTTTCAGAGTAGCCCTATCATGTCCGACGCGAAGCCCATGTGGTTCGAAAATCTCTTTTCATACGGCACCCTGCAGCTCGAAGCCGTGCAGTTGTCCACGTTTGGCAGAGTGCTTGAGGGTCGGGCTGACGAAATGCCCGGCTATGCTCAAGGCATGGTGCAGATCGAGGATCCTGAGGTGGTCAGGACCAGCGGAAAGACGCACCATCCAATAGTACGGTACACCGGCAATCCCACCGACTCGGTACGCGGAACGATGTTCACGATCACAGCAGATGAGCTGAGACAGGCAGACACTTACGAAGTCAGCGCATATCGTCGCGACCGCGTTTCACTTCGTTCCGGTCATTCAGCCTGGGTGTACGTCGACGCGCGGTCGCCAACCTCGGGGCAGTGAATATCTGCCCTGCGGGTCACCGCCGGCCGCCATGGATGCCCGGTGTGTGCCTGAATCGAATAGCATATTCATGCAGAAAAGGAGCTTATGAAGTCAAGAATAGCCGACGGGGAAGCCCGGGACCGCCTGATTATCTGGATCCGCCGGCGCATGGAAGAGCTTGGCATCACGATCGAGGCGTTGGCCGAATCGATCGAACATGACGTTAAACACCAGCCGATCTATCGGGACGCCCGTGGAAACGAGTGGAACGGGGAGGGCGATGCGCCTGACTGGCTGCAGGCTGCCCAAAACGCCGGGGTTGATCCTGATTTTTTTCGCATCGCGCCAAGCGATGCTGCGCGGCGAACACCGCTAAAGGTTGAAGCCGAAGCAGGCGGGACCGATCGTCGTCAGCTTGACCTTTTCGCTTGAACATCGGCTGCACTGATGTTTGAGAAAACAGGTCATCGCGCGTGGAGCCCTCGCTGCATGGGTCGCCGTCAGCCGCGTACCTGAGTCCGGCGCGGTTACAGAATCCCATTTTCATACGTCACTGGTGAGGAATGACTAGCTGGAGTGTTTCTTCTTGTATTGGGCTAGCATCTTGTCTGCGGGAAGGAGCGGCTTGGTTCCGGTTTGCGCTTCGAACTCCTCCAGAAGCCCGCGCAATGGAGTCTCCAGGTCGGCGACATCGAGCTTTCGTGCCACGAAAATCGTGGTCATTATCAGGCGGTGGATATAGCCGACTAATTGGGCTCGCCACTCTTCGACTCGCGGTGTACCGAGCATTCCGGACATATGAAAGTACGGTGGATTTCCGCCGAATAATTCCATGATGTGCGGGTATGCGCCATGTACATAACCCGAGAAGGCTTGTTGAACCGTGCGGAGGAGTTCCTGGGAATCTGATGGATTCACGTCACCTGCGGCCAACTTACCAAAAGTTGCGTGAATCTTCTTGACCGGAACTGTCGCCCGCTTTTGGGGCGAACCAAGTGGATCGTCGGGTCGTTCAAATTCTTCCTGGTAAAAGTTTTCAAGAAACCGGATTTGATCCTCGCTAGACCGTGTTAGGAACTTCAGCTCAGACCTGGTAACCTGGGCGGATGGAAAAGCGCAAACCTTACCCGAGCGACGTGTCTGATGAAGAATGGAGTTTCGCAGCACCGTACCTGACGCTGATGAGCAACGACGCCCCCCAACGCCGATACGAATTGCGCGAGATGTTCAACGCACTGCGCTGGATGGCGCGAGCCGGTGCCTCGTGGCGTATGCTGCCGACCAACTTCCCGCCGTGGGAGCTGGTCTATCAGCAGACGCAACGCTGGATTCGTGCAGGCTGCTTTGAAGCGATGGTGAGCGATCTGCGCTCGGTAATACGCGTGGCACAAGGACGAAGTGGGCAGCCGAGCGCGGTCATTCTTGACGGCCGCACATTGCAGTCGACTTGCGAGAGTGGCCCGCGTGCGGGCTATGACGGCTATAAACGCAAGCGAGGCAGCAAGGTGCATATGGCAGTGGACACGCTGGGCCAGTTGCTCGCGGTTCACGTCACGCCAGCCAATGAACAGGAGCGCGCGCAAGTTAGCGAGCTCGCGCGGCAGGTGCAGCACGCCACGGGACAGACAGTGAGAATCGCGTTTGCTGACCAAGGCTACACGGGTGCGGAGCCAGCGGAGGCCGCGCGCGACGAAGGCATCGAGCTTCAGGTGGTCAAGTTGCCAGAGGCGAAAAAGGGATTTGTGCTGTTGCCCCGACGCTGGGTGGTTGAGCGCAGCTTTGGCTGGCTTAATCGCTTCCGGCGCTTGACCAGAGACTACGAGCGTTTGCCTGAAACGCTGGCTGGACTCCACTTCATTGTCTTCGCTATGCTCATGCTTGTTCATTTCGCAAACCTTAGCAATAGTTGCTAACACGCTCTAGGGCCCGCCTCTCCTTGCGGTAACAGTAAAAATAAGATCTCGTTGCAAAAATCATCGACCATTCGGCAGAGCGCGCCGACCTCCTGAGTGTGGCCATGCCGCAGCAACACCACGCAAGCGCGAAGCGTCGAAATTGTCTTAACCCCTTTTAGATAGCAGGCGAGAGCATCGGTGAAGGTCTCGTGCCGAAATTGGCGATGAGCTCCAACATCACGATAAAGCACAACCCCCGAAGCGGGTTGCATCTCTGCGTAGAATTGCTCAAGGCGACTGAGTGTCTGATCGAAAAAATCTTCAATTGGCATCTTGTGACCTATCCGTAGGCAAAGGGACGAGCAGGCTTCCAGAATTATCGTGGATGCCCTAAGCCTGGCAAGTCTTTCGTCACTTCCACATACATGAAAGCCACGCTGTCAATCTGACAGCTGCAATAGGATGGACGTCACGAGTCCGCGTCCGGTAACGGATCGGGCTTGGGTCGTCGTTCAGCCGCGAACGGTTGGTGAGGCCGTTCGTGCAATCTTTCCCGTCGCTAAGGAGCGATCGAGTGCCGGCGCTCAGCCGACGTTTGAATGTCCGGACAGTATCGCATTGACTCAGGTTATTTGTTACCGAGCCGAGGCCGTTGCCTCATGTAATTTGCTACCCGTCAGAATGCTGGCGGGAGCGACTTATGGCGAGGCGGCTCAGCATGGCAACACGACGGGAATTGATCGAAGCGGTCGGCGAGCGGTACCGCCGTTCTGGGCGCGTTGAGAAGCGCGAGATACTGGACGAATTTGTTCAGGTGACCGGGTATCATCGCAAGCATGCTATTCGCGTGCTGTGCCGCGAGCCCGGGCCTTCAAGAACGAAGCCCGGCCCACAGCGACGCTACGATGATGAGGTGCGTGCCGCGTTGATCACCCTGTGGGAGGCGGGCGATCGGATCTGCGGCAAACGGTTGAAGGCGCTCATCCCAACGCTGATCGACTCGATGACACGTCATGGCCACATGACGCTGTCGAAGGAAGTTCGCCAGCGGTTGAACCAGATCAGTGCCGCCACCATCGACCGGCTATTACGTGACGTGCGCGAACAGGCTTTTGCCGGTCAACGCCGGCGCGCTGGCGGAGTCGGCAACGCAATTCGCCGCGCCGTGCCGATCCGCACGTTCGCCGACTGGAAAGATCCGCTACCCGGCTATCTCGAGGTGGATTTCGTCGAGCATTGCGGTGGCACCAAGATCGACGGCGACTTCGTGCACAGCTTCGTCCTGACCGATATTGCGACTGGATGGACAGAATGCCTGGCCATGCCCTATCGAAGCGGTGCGTTCGTTCTCGAGCACGTCGAACAAGTTCGTCGAGCGTTGCCATTTCCACTTCGCGGTCTGGATTGCGATAACGATACGGCTTTCATGAACGAAGCTGTATTCGACTTCTGCAAAGCAACGAGTATCGAGCTGACGCGCTCGCGCGCATACAAGAAAAACGACCAGGCGTGGGTCGAACAAAAAAACGGATCAGTCGTGCGCCGTCTCGTCGGATACGGCCGGTTACGTGGACTCGAAGCTACGGAAACTCTTGCCTCTCTGTACGCGGTCTCGCGTCTGTACATCAACTTCTTCCAGCCTTCATTCAAGCTGAAATCGAAGACACGTCACGGCGCAAGGATCACGAAGCGGTATGAATCGCCCTTGACGCCGCTTGAGCGCGTCTTGCGGTCGGCGTCGGTTCCGGAGACGACCAAACGCAGACTGCGCGCGCAGTTTCGCGCGCTCGACCCGCTGGACCTCTTGCGCCGAATGCGCGAAGCTCAGCAGCAGGTCGCGCAATGTAGCGAATCCGGCACGGCGCTGGCGGACGCAAAAGCACCTGGTCGCGCTCCTCTCGCCGAATTCCTGGTGAGTCTCGGAACAGCGTGGCAGGACGGTGAGGTAAGACCAACGCATCACCGAAAAGCGCGCGTCCCCCACACCTGGCGCAGCCGGGAAGATCCATTCGAGCACACGTGGCCGACAATACAGAGATGGCTTGAAAGCGAGCCCGGCATTACGGCAAGGAAACTGCATGAACGGCTCGTCGCACTGGCGCCGGCGATGTATTCCAGCGCCCAGTTGCGTACGCTGCAACGCAGGGTGAAGGCATGGCGATCGAACCGTGCCAGAGAACTGGTCATCCAGATACTCGGCGACACGGACGCGATGAAGGCTGGCACCGCTACGCGGCACCAGCCTTCATCGCAAAACAATCGGAGAACGACAACTACCCGCGAGTAACATGATCCCGTGAGGCAACACGAGTATCCTGAATGAATGTCGCATCGTGGCAGACCGTGACCGGATGACACCTCCGGCACGACGTTAGCTATCGAATGGTAATTCCCCTTGCTGTGCAATAGCCGTCGATTCGATTGCGCCGGCGCGTGTTAACGTGCCGACGCGCACGCCGATCAACCGGATTCGACGATCAAGAAGAACACGTTTCAGGCATTCGTTCACTGCACGTCTAATGGCCGTGGGGTTTGACACCGGCTCGGGCAGCGAAAGGTCGCGGGTGACGACCTTGAAATCCTCATATTTGATCTTGATGCCTACCGTCCGCCCGCCGTAGCCTTTGCGCTCCAGGTCTCCCGCCACCCGTTCGCAAAGCGCGGTCAGCGCAGGCGTCAATACCGCGCGATCCTTGCGCACATGCATGTCGCGCTCGAATGTCGTTTCGCGGCTCATCGACTTCGGCTCCGAAGAAATCACGATGTCACGCTCATCATGACCCTGCGCAACGCGCGCGAGCCAGGTCGCGTAGGTTCGCCCGAAGTGCTCCTGCAACAGGCCGGGATCGGCCGCAGCGAGTTCACCGACTGTGCCAACTCCGATGCTGGCGAGACGCTCGCTCGCTCGGGGGCCGATGCCGTTCACTTTTTTGGCTGCCAGTGGCCAGATGCGTGTCTCGAGGTCAGCCATCGTGAGGATCGTGAGTCCATCGGGCTTGTCCAGCTCAGAGCCGATTTTCGCGAGCAGTTTGTTTGGTGCGATCGCGATCGAGCAGGCGAGGCCGGTAGCCTCCTTCACTGCGGCCTTGATGCGGGTGCCGATCTCACGCGACTCCGCGTTCACGTCTGTCAGATCGATGTAAATCTCATCAATGCCGCGGTCTTCGATCTGGTCGGTGAAAGTTCGAACCGCGTTCTTGAAGAGCCGTGAGTAGTGGCGGTACGAGTCGAAGTCGGTGGGCAGGAGTATGGCGTCCGGTGCGAGCTGCGCGGCCTTCATCATCCCCATCGCGGAGAATACGCCCAATGCCCGCGCTTCATAGGTGGACGTTGTCACCACGCCGCGTCCCACGTAGTCGCGCAGGCGCGCAAACCTGCGTGTACCGTCGGGCAACGTTTCGGGTGCCGCGTTTCGGCCGCCGCCGATTACGACGGCCTGTCCACGCAGTTCTGGATAGCGCAGCAACTCCACCGACGCGTAGAACGCGTCCATGTCGAGGTGTGCGATTCGTCTCGGCCCGCTTTTGTTCACGTCGTGGCCACCGCTGCGTTACCCAGCAGATTCATGAGAGTGCTCGCGTTGCGTTGTCCCTGATCCTCAAAGCAGTTATTGAAAATCACGTGCGTTCTGGGGACACGCGATGCGATGTTGCGGATAGGGCCGGCGAGTTCGGTGAGCTCGTCGTTGCCGTAGTCGTAGTCGAAGCGAACTGACGCCGATACCGCGCCTGTGGCGCCCCATGTCGTCGCGTTTCTGCCATGAAGTCGCACCAGCGCGAGAGCCGGATTGGTGACTTCCCAAACTGTCTGGGCGCGATTCTTCACGTCCGATGGCGCATCCATGATGACGTGGATCAGATCGTGCGTCTTCAACATGTCGAACGTTGACGCACGGTGCCGCTCGTCCAGCCATGAGCTGTTTCGAAATTCAACTGCCATCAAATAGCCCGTCATGCGACTGGCGCACTCCTCGACATGGGCGAAGCCTTCCGGCGCACTCGTCAGCCAAGGTGCGAACTGGAACAGCACGACGCCCAACCGTCCGGTCTTTCGAAGCGGATCAAGCGCATCACGATATCGCTTCCAGAGTTCATCGAGTACGTCTGCGGGCACGTCGCGGTAGTACAGATTTTTCTTGCCGCGATCAGGAATCGCTGCAGCGATATCGGTTGACAGCGCCTCGCGCGGTGTCTGATGCCCGGTCAACAACCTGAATGCCTTGAAATTGAACGTGAAGCCGTCGGGCGTGCGCTCGGACCATAGTTGCGAATTCGAGGCCGACGGCATCCCGTAGAAGCTTGAGTCGACCTCAACGAGCGGAAACTGCGACGCGTAGTAACGCAGCCGGGCTTCGGCGGTATTGCTCCCGCGCGGGTAGAAACGCTTGCAGGCGATGAGGGACTTGTCTGTCCAGCCCGCCGTCCCACACAGGATGTCCATTTTCACCTCCTCCGTATGTCGACCGGCTGCGTACCTACACGGTGAACGGCTGGCCGCCCGGACCGATCATCGGCGGAATGCGTGGCGCACGATCCGCTGGCTCCCGACCGGTAGCGGTTGCACTGGCCCCGGACGGCACGGACGCGGCCCTCGCCAGCCCGCAGTCGCATGCCGGGCGCGTGTCGGGCTGTCCGCGCCCCAGGAGTCTGTTGTGCCCGCTGCCCACATGAACCGCCGCGTACCGAGCCTCCGGCGAATTCCAACTCTCGACGTAGCGACTCGAATCGGATTCAACCGTTTCGGCGAGAGCCGGAACAGCGACCAGCAGCAGGGCAGGCAAGGCAAGCCGGTACACGAAAACCTCCGTTCAGACGTCGAGCAGTTTACCGCGTGGGGCAGCGCTGTCCGGTGCCGACGCATGAACCGTCGCATCCAGGACAGAAGTGGCGATCAAAGATCGTCGCGTCGACACACCAGGCATTCGAGGCGGGCGGCGCCGGTGTCCCCACGACGCGGCCGTTTTCGCGGGCAGAGAAGGTCGGTTCTCCGGCCTTGCCCTGCCGGATCGCGTCGTCGATCGCCTCATCCCCGAACGCCTCGCGCAGGTTCGCAATCCACGCGGCGACTTCAGGCATCGGATGTGTCCTGCGCACGGGCATGTCCACGGCGTGCTCCCGAAGAAATAAAAGGTGCCAGCTTGCACCGGCGAATGGCCATGTAAGATACTGTACATTCATACAGTGTTCTGCGCAAACCGATGTCTGCTGCCGCCATCCGTCCCGAAACCATCCATCCGTCGCTTTGGCGTGCCTCCCAGCTCGCGCATGCGCGGGGGCGGACGGTAGATACGGGCTATGCGGCGCTGTCGGCTGAACTGCCGGGCGACGGGTGGCCGCTCGGGGCATTGACCGATCTGCTGGTTCAGCAGGCCGGCATCGGCGAACTGCGGTTGCTTGCGCCGGCGCTCGCCGCACCCGGCAGGCGCCCGGTTGTGCTGCTCGAGCCGCCGCTCACGCCGAACGCGTTCGGCCTCGTCCATATCGGGTTGCCGCCTGACCGGCTGATGCTGCTTCGGGCGCCGCGCACGGCCGATGCCCTGTGGTCGGCCGAGCAGATCCTGCGCGCCGGTACCTGCAGCGCGCTGGTGCTCTGGCAACAGCACGTGAAGGCGTCGTCGCTGCGACGTCTGCACCTGGCGGCGCAGAGCGCCGAGACGCTCTTTTTTGTAGTCCAGCCGATGACCGTTGCGCAGAACGCGTCGCCGGCAGTTTTGCGACTCGCCCTCAGGCCATCGTCCGATGGCGCTGAGGTGGAGATCATCAAACGACGAGGGCCCCTACGCGCTGAGCCCCTCTCCGTTGCACTTCACCCCACACCGATCCTGACCAGTTCCCATGCGCGTCTTTCTCGCCGTCCATCTGCCCCGGCTCCAGCTCGAAGCATTCCGACCGAGGTGGCTGCCTGAGCCGGCGCATGGCTGTGTCGTGCTGGAGCGGGACCGCGTGGTTCTCGTCGGCCGGGGTGCGCTGGCAGCCGGCGTGCGTCCGGGAATGCGGCGCGGTGGGGTGCTGACAATGTCGCCGGATATCGAGGTGCACGAGCGGGACGTGGCACGCGAGGACGATATCCTCCGGGCAGTCGCGGTTGCGCTCATGCGCTTCTCGCCGGACGTCGTCGTGTGTGATGAAGGGACCGTGCTCGTGGACGTCACCGCGAGCCTGCGTCTGTTTGGTGGTGTGACGAAACTGTGCCACGAGTTCGCGCCGGTCATCGACGCGATCGGTGTCACGGCGCGGATCAGCGCCGCCCCGACCGGGCAGGGCGCATGGCTGCTGGCGCACTACTGCAGCCGCCGGTTCGTCAAGCTACTGTCGCTCGGACGTGCGCTGTCTTCGCTTCCGCTGACCGCCGTTCCGGAGCTGCGTCCCTTCTCTGACTGGTTCACCGGCCTCGGCTGCTCGACCATCGCCGATGTGCGCCGGCTGCCCCGCGCCGGACTGCAGCGCCGGTGCGGGCAGGACGTCCTCGATTCGCTGGACCGCGCATTCGGACTTGCACCGGAACTCTATGAGTGGATGGTATTGCCGGAGACATTCGCCGCGCGGGTCGAACTACCCGGCCGGATTGAGCACGCCGAAGCGGTGCTTTTCGCTGCGCGCTGCCTGGTGGCGCAGCTGTGCGGCTGGCTGGCTGCCCGGCAACTGGCGGTGAGCGGGCTCACGCTGCGACTTGAGCATGAGCGTGGTCGGCAGGCGATTGCGCCGACAGAGATCCCGATTGCAGTGGCCGAACCCGTGTGGCACGACGACTATCTGGTGCGGCTCATGAAGGAACGGCTCGCGAGAACTGAACTCGCAGCCCCCGTCATTGCGGTCGGCATCGAAACGACGAAGATGTCGGACGTTGCACCGATGTCGGATACGCTCTTTCCTGAGCCGGGCGGATCGCCTGGCGATCACGCGAGGCTCGTCGGATTGCTCACGGCGCGCCTGGGCGAAGCGAATGTACTGCGGCCGGCGCCGACGGCGGATCACCGTCCGGAGATTGCGAACCGCTGGGTGCCGCTTGGCGATGCGTCGAAGTCCGGTCCGCTACCCGTGAGTCTTCCGCGGCCCACCTGGCTGCTCGACGCGCCAGTTCAACTGGTTATGCGCAGGCACCGCCCGGTGTACGGCACCCCGTTGCATATGATGTCGCCCGGCGAACGGATCGAGGCGGGCTGGTATGACGGGCGCCTGGTCACGCGCGACTATTTCGTTGCGCGCGCAGAGGACCAGGCATGCTATTGGGTATACCGCGAGCGGGTTGGCAGCCGCGAGGGCGACGAGCCACGCTGGTATCTGCATGGCCTGTTCGGATGATGTGCCATGGACGGTCCCTCGCTCATGCTGCCGGCGTACGCCGAGCTGTTCTGCTTTTCCAACTTCACGTTCCTCACCGGCGCGTCGCACGCCGAGGAACTGGCGACGCGCGCCGCGCAACTCGGCTACGCAGGACTCGCCATCACCGACGAATGCTCGCTTGCTGGTGTGGTGCGCGCCCACGTTGCCGCGAAGGAGGCCGGCCTGCCGCTGGTGATCGGTTCGTACTTCCGGCTCTCGAATGCAGATGGCTCGCTGGCGTTCGGGGTCATCCTGCTCGCGCAGAATAGGGAAGGCTACGGGAATCTTTCGGAGCTGATCACACTGGCGCGTACACGTGCACCGAAAGGCAGTTATCGTCTCACCCCAAAGGATCTGTCCCGTCCCGAACCTGAAGTCGCGCATCTTCGCAGCGTGCCCGACTGCATGGCGATCCTCGTGCCGGACTATCCGGCCGACGAGGCGAAGCTCGATGCGCAGCTTGAATGGCTTGACGCCACGTTTCCCGGAAGAGGCTGGGTGTCGCTGACGCTTCACCAGCGTGCGATGGACGATATCCACTGCGGTGTCATCGAGCATGTTGCGGACCGGCACGGCATACCCGTCGTCGCAACCGGACAGGTCGCGATGCATGTGCGATCGCGCAAGCCGTTGCAGGACGTACTGACGGCGATCCGCGTCGGCAGGCCAGTCCATGAATGCGGGTGGGATCTCGCGCCCAACGCGGAGCAACATCTGCGGGCGAGACTTCGGCTCGCCAATCTCTATCCTTCACAGGCGCTAGCCGAAACGCTCACAATTCTCTCGCGCTGTAACTTCTCGCTCGATGAGCTGAAATACGAATATCCGGACGAGATTGTGCCGTCGGGTTTGACGGCGAGCATGTATCTGCAGCAGGAAACGTGGATCGGTGCGCAGCGGCGGTTTCCCAATGGCGTGCCGTTCGAGGTGCAGCAGCAGATCGAACACGAGCTGAACCTGATTGCCGAGCTGAAGTACGAGCCATACTTTTTGACGGTGTACGACATCGTCCGCTTTGCACGCAGTCAGCACATCCTGTGTCAGGGACGGGGCTCGGCCGCGAACTCGGCGGTCTGCTACTGCCTTGGCATCACAGAAGTCGATCCCGCACGCGGGAACATGCTGTTCGAGCGTTTCATCTCGAAAGAGCGCGGCGAGCCACCGGACATCGACGTGGACTTCGAGCACCAGCGGCGCGAGGAGGTGGTGCAGTACATCTATGAGAAGTACGGGCGGAACCGCGCAGCGATCGCGGCGGCGGTATCGACGTATCGGCCGCGCGGTGCGCTGCGCGAAACCGGGAAGGCGCTCGGCGTCGATCCGCAGATCGTCGATCGTGTCGCCAAGACCCATCACTGGTTCGACAGCAGCACGGAACTGCTGGCACGTTTCGCCGAGGCGGGGCTGGACCCGGACACGCCGCTGATTCAGGCTTGGGCGTCGCTGACGCTCCAGTTGCTCGGCTTTCCGCGGCATCTCTCGCAGCACTCGGGTGGGTTCGTTATCAGCCGCGGCAAGCTCACGCGGCTTGTTCCAGTGGAGAACGCGGCGATGGCCGGGCGTAGCGTGATCGAATGGGACAAGGACGACCTGGAATCGCTGGGCCTTCTGAAGGTTGACGTGCTCGCGCTTGGCATGCTGTCGGCGATACGACGTGCGCTGGACCTCGTGTCGGAACGCCGGGGCGAGCGCTTTGAGATGCAGGACATTCCGGCCGAAGACGGCGAGACATACGAGATGATCTCGTGCGCGGAAACAATGGGTGTGTTCCAGATCGAGTCGCGGGCGCAGATGTCGATGCTGCCGCGTCTGAAGCCGCGTGAATTTTACGATCTGGTGATCGAGGTCGCGATCGTGCGGCCGGGTCCGATTCAGGGCGGTGCCGTGCACCCCTACCTGAAACGGCGACAGGGCTTTGAACCCGTGAGCTATCCGAGCAGGGATCTGGAGCGAGCGCTGTCACGCACGCTGGGCATCCCGATCTTCCAGGAGCAGGTGATGCAGGTTGCGATGCTCGCGGCCGGTTTCTCGGCTGGCGAGGCAGACCAGCTTCGCCGCGCGATGGCATCGTGGAAGCGCAAGGGTGGCCTGCAGCACTATTACGACCGCATCGTCAACGGGATGACGGCGCGTGGATATGAGAAGGAGTTTGCCGAGGGCATCTTCGAGCAGATCAAGGGCTTCGGGGAATATGGTTTTCCGGAAAGCCATGCGGCGAGTTTCGCACTGCTGGTGTATGCGAGCAGCTGGCTGAAGTGTCATGAGCCGGAAGCGTTTCTGGCCGCGTTGCTCAACAGCCAGCCGATGGGATTCTATTCGCCGTCGCAGCTCGTGCAGGACGCGCGGCGAAACGGCGTGATGGTGCTGCCGGTTGATGTGACGATCAGCGCCTGGGACTCGGCGCTTGAGAGGAGCGAAGTAGCGCCGCGACCTGCGGTTCGGCTCGGCCTGTCCTTGCTGAAGGGAATGCGCGATGGCGCGGCGCAGCGTATCGAACTCGCGCGTGCCGTGCGTGCGTTTGAATCCGTTCCAGACCTTGCGCGACGAGCGGAACTGGACCGGCATGACCTCGAGGTGCTCGCGGATGCCAATGCGCTGTCGTCGCTGGCAGGAAACCGGCGCGAGGCACTGTGGCAGGCGGTGGCTGCGGTGCCCGACCGGGACATGCTGGCGACCGCTGAAATCCACGAAGCCACGCCCGCGCTGGGCACGCCGTCTGAGGCGGAGGGCATCGTGGCGGACTACCGCTCAACCGGGCTGACGCTCGGACGCCATCCACTGGAATTGCTGCGCCCGCGCCTCGCAAGACAGAGGCTGATGCCCGCGCGCGTGCTTCACACATATCGCAATGGACAACTCGCAAGGGGATGCGGGATCGTGACGGTGCGGCAGCAGCCAGCGACGGCGAAGGGCGTGATCTTCATCACGATGGAGGACGAAACCGGCAACGTGAACGTGATCATCCGGCCGGAGGTGCTCAGGGTGCATAGGCGGGAAGTGCTCGGTGCATCGCTGCTGGGCGTGTATGGCGTGTGGCAGCGCGAGGGCGAGGTTCGCCATCTGGTGGCGCAACGTCTAGTTGACTTCTCCGGTCTGCTGGGAAGCTTGTCAACCGGTAGCCGCAACTTCTGCTGACATGCCCCATTCGGCACAATGCTTGAAATTCGCAGGAATGGTCCGCCGGAAGGTCAGTGCCTCGTGGCGAACTTTCCGACAAAAATGTAATCCTCAGTAGGCGTTTCATTGCATTCTCATGTCTCTTAGATTTTGCGGCCCTCGGGATTGAACATTCGTGGCTGCCGATTCAGGAGAGAAATCGGAGGCTTCCGTCGATCGGATAGCGCAAATTTTCTCGGCGCACGCATCGGTCATTCTTTTGAAAGTCGACGCAATCTGGTAACGCGCATGCTTCCACGCCTCCCGTTTCCGTCATCCCACTCCTCGTACTGCTCTTCGTAGGCGGGGGGATCTGGAGCCACCTGCACAGGGTCTTTGTGCAGTTCTTCCTCGACGCGCGACCGTGACCACTTGGCGTCAATGAATGGGCAGAAATAAGCGGGGCCGGTATTGTTGTGATAGACGTCGGAAAAGAATGCTCGCGCTTGGGGATGCAGCTCTTCAGGGATAAATAGGAAAGCCACGTCTTTCGGCTCGAACGTCAGTGCGCCGATGTGTCGCCACTCCCGTTCCCACTCGTATTCATATGAGCTCCAGCCATACACCCCTGGCGCGTCGATCATAGCGGTAATAAGCCAGATGGGATTCTCTGGATCGTCAGCACCCAGCTTCATCAACTTATTCAGTGCCTTATTCTGGTTGCTGCCCTTTCTCGCATACCAGACGGGGCCGCCGCCGCGCTCGGAAATGAATTGTTTGGAGAAGCCAATGCCGAACTGCGACTTGCGCCGCTCACTTAGGCGCAGCCATTCTCCAGGTGGGATCTCACTGAAGCACACAACCTTCTGCTGCTCGATGTCGGGCGCAAGCTTTCTACCAATCCCGAACGGCCCTGGTTTAAGGTTCGCACCGGACAAGATACTTAACATGGCCCAATAGCCCGGATCGGTTGCTCTTTTCAACTTTGCGGCACTCATACCCTTTGCTGCGGCCTTGCCGTTGGCAAAGTGAACTAGATAGTTGGACATGTCTGTCCAATGACTTGGATATTGGATGGTCTTCGTCATGTTCGTTCGGATTAGTCTGCGTGACAGGTGCCATGGAATACCGGCCTTCAATCCGGGAGCCTTGTCATCCCCGCTCCGTCCATTGTAAGCGGCAACCGATTGCACTGAGTCTGGGAGCGATTGTCGAGCAACGGCAGCCGCGAATGATGGGCTCGCCGCCATAGTCGCCGCGACAGAAGACCTGGACCGTATCTAAAGAAGAGCTAGAAGGCCTGGCGCGAGTGCCCAAATCTGCGCCCCGGCGTCCGCGAAGGGGCAAGCGCAGAACGAAGCAAACGCGTTCTGCTGGACGTCCAGCATGAGCAATCGAGCGAGTGAGCCCTGCATGGCGGCCGTGGTGAGGCAGAAATCGACTTCTATTGCCTTCAGCACGGCTGATGCTATGCTAAAACGCCCGGAATTGAGGATCAGGCCGAATCAGCGGATCGAGGTCGAGTAAAAGTGGAGAGTTTGAAGCGGCGAAAACACGCGCCGACAGCGCGCCGAGCGTTGCCCTATAGAGGACGTTGAGACACGAGCCATGGGAATGACGGAAAAATGAGCGATTCATCAGAGACTGACACATCTCAACCAATACAACGCCCCTGGGGACGAGGGCTCTATTACTCATGCCTTCGCTTTCTACGCGTGGTGCTCTGGCGTCAAGGTTCAACATCCAATGACGTGGTTGATAGTCTGGCGGCTGAACTGAGTTCGGTTGCAGAAGGGCATGCTGAGTGGGCGATTGAGCAACGCGGTGATTGGGAGATCGTTTCCAGGGCGATTGACTACATGGCTGCCACACATGACGGCCCGTGGCAAGGCAGGGCCTGGTTTGAAAACACACTCCGCGTCTTAGTGGAATTAGCCGTGCCGAACACGGGGCTCGACGAATCGAGCGCAGCATTTCTTAACGACATCCAACGTGGTGTGAATCAGTCATTCCAGTCAGCCCCGGTGGCAAAGTCAGAGCTCCGAGTGACTGACGAAGTTGCGGCGATGGTGGGGACGTTGACTGATGCAGGTTGTGAATACGGGCTTGTCTCAGATCTGCTGGACTTGTGCGAAGAGGTATTTCATGGCGAGGTGATGTCGGACGCAGATCGCTTCACGTTGCTGGTCGCGGCGACGGCCGCTCCTTTTGTTCGACAAGAGCGAAAGGCGCGGAAAATCGACACGGGCGACGCGTAGGAAAACGTCGGCGTGGCCGACACCAGCGAAGACAGATATGACCATTGACGACCCGACCGTCTCGCAGGCAGTGCGCCAGTTGCCTCGCGACCGCGCTATCTTGCTGCGCAATGAGACATGCGCCTATTGCGGACGCCGATTTGGGCCGCTCCTGCTGCAAACAAAAGAGCACGTTATCGGGCGGCGGTTCGTTCCCAAAGGCACGCTCGCTGGTCAGTGGAATCTGATTCTGTACGCGTGCTCCTCGTGCAATCGCGACAAATCTGACCTTGAAGACGACATCTCTGTAATCTCGATGATGCCCGACGCAGTGGGTCGATATGCGATCGACGATGAGCGTTTGTATGCCGAAGTAAAGCGCAAGGCAGCAGGATCACGCAGCCGGCAAACGGGGAAGCTGGTTGGCGACAGTAACGAAAAGATCGACCTCAAAGGTGACGTAGGGCTCGCTACGTTCGCCATAACGTTCACTGCACCGCCGCAGGTCAACCATATGCGGATGTATCGGCTAGCGAACTATCATTTCCGTGCCTTCTTTTATTGGATGACCTTTCAGAAGGAATCGAATCTGGGGGGCTTTGTCGGAGGAGGTTTTTTCCCCCTCGCGGTAGTTCCCCGCTCCGACTGGGGAGCGGCCCGGGTACGCTGGTTTATGGGTCTTGTGCAGGACTGGAAGCTCAAGATCCATGGAGTCGGCGCCGATGGGTTCTTCCGGGTTCTTATCCGTCGTCCCGCTGGGGGTGAGCGGATCTGGGCATGGGCGTTTGAATGGAATCACTCCTTCCGCGTTATGGGTTTCGCTGGAGAAGAAGATGCCATTCAGGCGCTCATCAGGCAAGCGCCGGAACAGAGCGCGTTCATCGTTCAACGGACCGCAGCAGAGATCATTCGGGTGCGCGCCGAGGAATCGCTCGCGGATGATCAGGACAATCTTTTTGCTCCTTTTCCGACCGCAGGTGATGACGTCCGGAAATGACATGCCAGCGATGACGCGCAACATGAGCGCTCCGTGGGTCGAGTAAAACCCGACGGAAAGTCGCGCATTGATTTGCTCCCCCGACAGACTGGCAGTCAGTCTGAACTTGAGAAAAGCAGAAAGTTATCGCTGATATCGCGCCGAGCAGGTGAACGAAAGGAACATCCTCATGACATTACGCACCTACCGCTACTTTGTATGCCCTAACGGTCACACAGGCCAAGAGCGAACATCTGAAAACGACCAGCCGTACTCGTCGCCGTGGGAGTCGATTAGGACAGAGGGTCTGACAGAGGTCGGCAAGGATGTTCGCGGTTATGCCGCTTACGAGTGTTCAGCGTGCGGCGAACCAATGCTCGAAACAAAATCGTGATGGGAGTTTATGCTTCAAATGTGGAAGCTACCAAGAAAAGCATTCGGAGCGTGAGCGCCTCGCGTGGGTACGAGCTAAGTTACTGGCGAGCGGGATAAAACACGGAGACAACATGGCGTACCAGGCCAGAAGCGAGCACGAATTGTCGACCGAGTTGTTCGAGCGCATCGGCGATGCAGTGTCTGTCGATCGTGTGGGCGAGCGCGCGGGGGATGATGTAGAGCGTCGGGGGAGATGCCATGAGAACGTCGCACGGTGGTTGGAGGAGCATCCACTTGATGGTCCGGCGCGCGGCTGGCTGGTTGATCGTAGCCAGCAGCAAAATGGGTTCGTCGAATTTCACGCGCACTCGGTAGTCGCCACGGCATGCGGTGCTCTGATGGACATCACGCTAGGGCCTGTTCACACTATCTGAGCCCATCTACGATGAGCGCGAAATTGATGAAGGCGAGGAACATCGTGTCCAGTTTTTCGAACCGGGAAAAGATGCGACGGAAGCCTTTGAGGCGGCGAAACAGGCGCTCAACTTCATTCCTGCGTTTATACATTTCCCGATCATATTCCCATGGCTCAAGGCGATTGCTTTTGGGCGGTACGACGGGAATGAAACCCAGGTCGAGCGCGAGTTGCCTTGTTTCGTCACCCTCATACGCCTTATCCATTATGAGGTGCAGTGGCCGATTGGTCGGTCCCAAGCTTTGCAGCAGGGCGCGCCCTTCCGGCGCGTCGCCTGCCTGGCCGGGCGACAGCGCGAACGTTATGGCTGTTCGAGCATCCGCGGCAACCATATGAATCTTGGTAGTCCATCCGCCACGGGATTTTCCAATCGACTGTGGTCCGTTTTTTTTAATGCGCCGGTACCATCAGGATGAACCTTTACCACCGTACTATCCAGCGAGACCGCTTCAACCCTGACGCGAACGATCTGCTCACGCTGCAATTCCGTAAAGACCCGATCCAGCACGCCACTTCTGGACCAGCGGTTCATTCGGGTGTAGATCGTGTGCCAGCGACCGAATCGCTTGGGCAGTCCGCGCCATTTGCAGCCGTGCTCGGCGACGTAGAGGATTGCATTCAGTACCTGCAGATTCGTCAGGCTGACATTACCGCGCTGTCGTGGCAGGCAATGCTCGATACGCTGATATTGGGCTTCGGTGATTTCCATCACCGAAGTATACGGTCAAACAAAATTAGTGTGAACAGGCCCTAGG